>JBGTDZ010000423.1:0-8472 GCA_041748055.1 Aquaticitalea sp. | reverse complement strand
ACAATTGCAAGTTTATGACTCAGAATTGACCGATATCAAATGGATGAACAGCGCTGGTGTGAAATTGGATAGGGTGCTGATAAAGAATTCTGAAAAAGAAGATTGGCTGAATCAGGCAAAATTTCTTCAGGAAAATGTCAGCAATGAGGTTATCGAAGGAGCCTTTAAGAAAATTCCTGTTGAGGTGCAAGACAGTATCATAACGGACATAAAAATAAAATTGAAAGGGAGACGAGGTAACCTGCAGGACATTGCTAGTCGTTATTATGACTATTTGAATGAACTGGTAGTGTTAACAGGAACCGATAAAGATGATTATATCGAAATAACAAGAGTCGATGACAATTTGACCAATGTAAAAATTTCCAGACTTAAAGATGGTGGCAAAAGTGAGCCTTTTATTGACAAAACATACGATCAAAATATTACCAAAGAACTTTGGGTATATGGTCTTGATGATCATGATATTTTTGAAGTCAACGGGAAAGCAAATAATTTGATTTTTACAAGGATTATTGGGGGTGAGGGAAATGACACTTACAATATAAATGAAGGCAGGCGCATTAAAGTATATGATCATAAATCGAAAGAAAGTACTGTACTTTCTAAAAACGGAGCACAGTTCAAATTTACCGACGTCTATAATTTGAACCTTTTCGATTTTGAAAAGAACAGGACAAAAGGCGTGGCCCTCACTCCAGGTTTGGGTTATAATCCTGACGACGGAATTTTGCTCAAAGCTTCCGCCGCATACACCGTAAATGGATTTCAGCGTAATCCTTTCTCTCAACAGCATGCTTTCATGGTTGAATATGCATTTGCGACTACCGGCTTGAGGTTGGACTATGAAGGTGAATTTGCCAACTTCTTTTTTGACTGGAATTTGAACATTGGAGGAACAGTCACCAATGATAATTACACTCAAAACTTTTTTGGTTTTGGAAATGAAACCAACAATGTGGAAGATGATTACGACTATAATAGGGTAAACAGAAGTATTTATGCCGGCCATGTGGGAATTCTAAAAAGGGGAGCATTCGGTAGTGATTATGGTTTTAGGGCCCTATTTGAAGGAATTGAATTGGAAGACACCAACAATCGTATTATCACGGACATCGTACCGCCTTCAAATTTAGAATTTTATAAAAGATTTTATTTTGGTGCGGTGGAAGCAGATTATGATTATTATAGTACGGACAATCAGCTACGCCCTTCCAAAGCAATGAGATTCAATATGAATGTGGGTGCCAAAACTAATCTGCAGAAAGCTGACATGGTCTATGGTTATCTTAATTCGGAAATTGAATTTTACAATGCATTGATAAAAAACAAAAAGTTTGTATTGCGGACAAACTTACGTACACAATTACGATTTGGCGGTGAATACTTGTTCTACCAAGCGGCAAACATTGGAGGCGAAACCGGATTAAGAGGATACCGTTCTGAACGTTTTACCGGAAGGAATTCTTTGGTCGGCGGTGCAGACATCCATTATTACTTACCTTCATTCAAAACGAGAATATTACCTATACAGATGGATGTTTTTGCGGGAGGCGACCTTGGTCGTGTTTGGCAAAAAGGAGATTATTCAGACAGATGGCACAACGATTATGGTGGCGGTCTGCGAATTACGGCAGCAGAATCATTATCTGGGACTTTTAGTTTATTCAAAGGAAGTGAAGGCACACGTTTTAGCTTTGGATTGGGGCTGAATTTTTAATCAATTGATCACAAAATCATATAAATTACTGCCTAGATTACCATTACTTTCGTCAGTAATATAGACCTTGGAGTTTGATTTAAAGCAAACACCCTCCATTTGTGATGAATAATTAAACGGTAATTCTTGAATACTACCTTGAAAAAAATTGTCTGAATCATAATCGTCTAACTTCCAAACTTTGTCATGGTTCAGTAAAATTATAGTTTTGCCGTCCTCGCTGATATCGGCAGACGTGATCAGATTGTCCTTGCCTTTAAAATTAAACTCAGTGACCAACTCAGCAGTATGCGATCCCACCACGTTGGGAATTTTTAGCAGTACATTTTTTTTGGATTCTTTACTGAAGAGATAAAAGAAATCTTTGTAAACAAAAAAGGCTTCAAAATCTTTTGATTTCATTTTTTCTGGAAGTGTAAAATCTATTCTTTCTGCTCTGGATTCCTTGCTTGATTTTTCTGGATGATTGATTTTATATATGGTGAATTTATCACGTTTTCCGGAATTGTTCCCAAAATCGCCTATATAGAGATTCCCATCGCCATCAGATGTCAAATCTTCCCAATCCTCGTTTTCAGAATTTTGAATAACAATATCCTTTTTTATGGCTCCTTTTTTATCCAAACCATACACATGATTGTCATTTCCGGCATCTTCAATGACCCAAAGTAAGTCTGAATCGGGCAGAATTTCCGCTGCTGAAATTTCTTTTAGACTATTTGGAATGCTTGCCACCACTTGCAGTTTACCGGTATCGCAAGACCATAGCAATAATGAACTGATAATTAATTGGTGAAAAATCATAATTTGCAATTTTATAACAAGATAAAGCGATTCCGAACCAATCAAAAATTATTAATCTTAAACTATTTATAAAATATATAGAATGGCATCGCACATTTTAATAGTTTTGAAGTTATAATACTTTGAAAAAAGATGACCACAGTTAATGATTTATTACACCTCTTGACCCTAGTAAAGTTGGACAACACTACATTTACTGGTATTAGTAAAACCGTTGGTAGCCCAAATGTGTTTGGAGGTCAGGTGTTGGCACAGGCCATCAATGCAGCTAACAGAACCATTACCAATAATCGCGTATTGCACTCCATGCATTCCTATTTTCTCGAACCAGGACATTTACATTTGCCAATAACCTATAATGTCAGTATTGTGAGGGATGGTGGAAGTTTTTCAGTACGCAGAGTGACCGCCCATCAAGGGGAAACCACAATATTCATTTTATCGGCTTCATTCCATAAAAAAGAAGAAGGCTACAACCATCAAATCGAAATGCCAAAAGACATCATACAGCCCGAAGACCTTATGAGCTGGACAGACTTGTTGGAGCAATTTGGCGAGGCTATCCCACTACGTACTAAAGTGTACATGGAAATAGATCGGCCTATTGAGTTCAAACCCGTTGAGGTTGTCAACCCTTTCAATAAAGAAGACTTACCTCCAGTTACCAACGTTTGGTTCAAGTTAAAGGGCGATGCGACGACGCTCGATTTAGCTTTAAAACAACAAATTCTTACCTATATTTCTGATTACAACATTTTGGCGGCAGCCATGAACCGTCATGCCAGCAAAGCGCATTGGGGAAACACCCAAACGGCAAGTTTGGACCATTCAATGTGGTATTTTAGGGATTTTGATTTTGATGATTGGCTGCTTTATGCCATTGAATCGCCCAACACTTCCAATGCAAGGGGTTTCGCCAAAGGAAATATATTTTCAAGAGATGGAAAGTTGATTGCTTCTGTCGCTCAGGAAGGGTTGATGCGTCCTAAATGATATTGGATGATTGATAAATGTCTCAAAATAGGGCATAGAGGAGCCAAAAGATATGTGGCAGAAAACACCTTGGAATCCATTCAAAAAGCATTGGATTTTAATGTGGATGGTATTGAGATTGATGTGCATTTGTGCGATTCGGGAGAGCTCGTAGTTTTCCATGATTTTACTTTGGATAGAATGACCAATGGCACTGGAGAAGTGTCTAAAATGTCACTGCTTGAATTGAAAAAACTAAAAGTTGATGGTAGCTTTTCGATTCCAACTTTGGAAGAAGTCCTGGATAGGATTGACAGAAAATGCCTTTTGAATATTGAATTAAAAGGGAAAAATACTGCTATAAAAACCTGCGAAGTGATTCAATATTATATCCAAAAGAAAAAATGGAATTATGATGGTTTTATAGTTTCGAGTTTTCAGCATCATGAGCTTGAAGCTGTTTTTAATATCGATAAAAACATTCCGTTGGGAGTATTGACCAAAGCAAATGTTGACTTAGCTATAGAGTTTGCCACAACGATAAACGCCGTAGCCATTCATCCAAATTATGCTTTATTGACTGACCAAAATGTTAAACGGGCACAAAGCAAAGGTTATAATGTGTACACTTGGACAGTCAATGACTATGATACAATTCACCGAATGAAAGGTTATGGTGTCAACGGCATCATCTCTGATGTCCCGGACAGATTATGAGCCATAAGGATGTCATTATCGTTGGAGGAGGCGCTGCAGGATTTTTTGCCGCCATTAACATTGCAGAAATAAATCCGATGTTAAAAGTCACCATTTTGGAGCGAGGTAAAGAAGGACTTCAGAAAGTAAAAGTGTCTGGAGGTGGCCGCTGCAACGTTACCCATGCCGAATTTATCCCTTCAGAATTGGTACTGAATTACCCGCGTGGCGAAAAAGAATTACTTGGACCCTTCCACCAATTCATGACGGGCGACACCATCGAGTGGTTTGAGAAAAGGGGCGTACCTTTAAAGATAGAAGAAGATGGCAGAATGTTTCCTATAACCGATTCATCCCAAACCATCATCGATTGTTTCCTCAACGAAGCCATAAAACACAAAGTCGAAATCCTCTATAACCATTCCTTGAAAACAATCCAAAAGAAAGACCTTTGGCGGTTGCAAACCTCAGAAGGAGATTTCACTACTGATAAGCTGATCATCGCCACAGGAAGCAATCCCAAAATCTGGAAACTCCTTGAAGAGTTAGGTCATTCCATTTCCCCACCTGTTCCATCGCTTTTTACTTTTAATATGAAAGATGAGCGCATCAAGGATATTCCTGGTGTTGTGGTACAAAATATTGAAGTTAAAGTGTTGGGAAAGCAGTTGGTTTCAGAAGGGCCATTGCTTATCACCCATGTTGGTATGAGCGCACCGGCACTTTTAAAATTGTCTGCATTTGGTGCCATCGAGTTGGCAAGAATGAATTATAAGTTCGAAATTGAAATCAATTTTATCAAAAAATCATTTGATGATTGTTTAGAACAATTAAAAATCCTCAAGCAAGATTTGGCAAAGAAATCTGTCATTAAATCTGCACAATTCGATTTGCCAAAACGATTATGGCATCAATTGGTTTTAGCTTCCGAGATATATCAAGAAACGCGTTGGGCTGATTTGAATAAAAACCAGCTTGAAAATTTTGCTCTTCAACTTACAAAAGCCGATTTTAAGGTCGATGGAAAAAGCACATTTAAGGAAGAATTCGTGACCGCAGGTGGTGTTGATCTAAAAGAAATCAATTTCAAAACTTTTGAGAGCAAAATCCATAACAATCTTTATTTTGCTGGAGAAGTCATCAATGTAGATGCGGTAACAGGTGGATTTAATTTTCAAAATGCGTGGACATCCGCATTTATCGTTTCAAAAAGTATTGCAAAATAATATATTTTATATATATTTGATATATATAATTTATATTTTTTATCATGGGTAAAACAAAAAAACTTATCGAGTTGGACGATAAAGCCATCAAAATCCTCGAGCAGCAAGCAAAACTCCAAAAGCGTTCCTTAAAAAATTACATTGAATTCACATTGGAAGACACAGCCATGCGCTACAGTGAACCATCTGAGGAATACAAAAAAATGATGGATGATATGATAAAAAGAGATGATGACGGAACCCTTGAAACACATTCTGTATCAGAAGTCTTAAAACAATATGGAAGAAAACTTTGAATTTTCTGAAGAATCAAAGTTAGAGCTGCATAGAGCCAAATGCTATTTTAAGCTGATTGATAGGGAAAATGAGTTTTTCGATGATTTAATCATTCAGTTAAATTTGATTTTAAGGATGCCTGAAGCTTTTCAGGTTAGATATAAAAACGTGAGAATTGTCCATTTTGATAAATTTGAATATTCCATTCATTATAGAGTGAAAGCAAAAGAGCTAATTATTATTTATCATATCTTAAACCAAAAACAAGACTTCTAGTGCAGACCTATATCGCCCTTTTACGAGGCATTAATGTAAGCGGTCAAAAGAAAGTACCAATGGCCGAGCTTCGTAAACTTTTCAACAATTTAGGTTTTGAAAAGGTTTCAACCTACATTCAAACGGGGAATGTGCTATTTCAAACTTTAGAAAACAACGCCACTGTTTTAGAAACTAAAATTCATAATGCTATTAAATCTCATTTTGGCTTTGATGTATCGGTCATTGTAAAAACACGAAAGGAACTACAGACTGTTTTTGATGCCTCGCCATTTCCCAAAGCCATTAAAGAAAAAAGCTATTTCATTATCTTGGATAAGATTCCTAACCCTAAATTGGTTCAAGAAGCCGATAAAATAACTTATGAAAATGAAAGATTCGTGATTATAAAAGATTGCCTCTATTTTCATAGTGCTGCTGGTTATGGCAACTCAAAATTCAATATGAATTTATTTGAACGAAAGTTAATAGTCATCGGAACTGCCAGAAACTACAACACAATGGTAAAACTATTATCTTTGTCAACAGATTAAGATTAGAATGGCCGAACAACAATTTATTCCTGTTAAATATTCGAATAGTTTAGAAAATGGAAAAGTGACTTGGGAATCGCCAAGCAACATTGCATTGGTAAAATATTGGGGAAAAAAGAATGACCAAATCCCAGAAAACCCCTCAATAAGTTTTACCCTAACTAATTGTAAAACGGTTACGACCTTAAACTTTTCCAAAAAAGAAAATAAGACCGATTTTGATTTTGAAGTTTATTTGGATGGTGAGAAGAAAGATGATTTCAAACCAAAAATCCAAACATTTTTCGAACGTATTGAAGTCTATTTACCATTCTTAAAAGATTATCATTTTGTAATTGAAACAAAAAACACTTTTCCGCATAGTTCAGGAATAGCTTCTTCCGCTTCTGGAATGAGCGCTTTGGCTTTATGTGTGATGAGCATTGAAAGAAAGCTTCAGCCAGAAATGTCAGATGAATTCTTCAATCAAAAAGCATCGTTTTTAGCACGTTTAGGTTCCGGAAGTGCATGCAGAAGTATTGAAGGTAATTTGATAGTTTGGGGAAAAACCAATTCGGTTGAAGGAAGCACAGATTTGTTTGGCGTGAAATATCCTTACAAAGTCCATGACAATTTCAAAGATTACCAGGACACCATTTTGTTGGTTGATGAAGGCGAAAAGCAAGTGAGCAGTACGGTTGGCCATAATTTGATGCAAAATCATCCGTATGCCGAAAGCAGATTTCGGCAAGCACATAGTAATTTGGAAAAACTGAAGCCAATTTTGGAAACTGGGGATTTGGATGCTTTTATTGAACTAGTAGAAAGCGAGGCCTTAACATTACATTCCATGATGATGACAAGCTTGCCTTATTTTATTTTGATGAAACCAAAAACTTTGGAAATCATCAATAAAATTTGGAAGTTCAGACAAGTCACAGGTTTACATATTTGTTTTACCCTCGATGCAGGAGCGAATGTCCATTTGTTATATCCAAAAAAGGAGGCAGATAAAATCTTGGAGTTCATTAAAAATGAATTGGTTGCATATTGTCAAAATGGACATTATATTTGCGACCAAATCGGATTAGGAGCAAACCAGATCGAATAATAATACGTATATTTGTTGAATCAGCCCGGCAGTCCGCAACTGCAAACTGAAAACTTTTATGAAAGGACCCCTATTTTACTCAAAAATCTTACTCTTCGGAGAATATGGCATTATCAAGGACTCTAAAGGTCTGTCAATTCCATATAATTTTTATAACGGTGCGTTGAAAACAGATGGGCTTGAAACGGAATCTTCTTTAAAGTCCAATGCCAATCTCAAACGTTTTGTTTCATATCTTAAAACCATCAATCCAGAATTGGTGATTTTTGATATGGATATTTTGGAAAATGATGTCAATTCGGGCATGTATTTCGACTCCTCAATTCCACAAGGATATGGAGTAGGAAGTAGTGGGGCTTTGGTAGCTGCCATATATGATAAATATGCCCAAAATAAGATCACTGTATTAGAGAATTTAACCAGAGAAAAACTTTTAAAACTTAAAATAATTTTCTCAGAAATGGAGTCTTTTTTCCATGGAAAATCCTCTGGGTTGGATCCATTGAACAGTTATCTTAGCATTCCAATCCTTATCAATTCAAAAGACAATATCGAAGCCACTGGTATTCCTTCGCAAAAAGCAAATGGAAAAGGTGCTGTATTTTTATTGGACAGCGGTATTGTAGGGGAAACTGCGCCTATGGTAAGTATTTTTATGGAAAACATGAAACAGGAAGGTTTTCGTAAAATGCTTAAAAATCAATTTATTAAGCATACTGATGCCTGTGTTGAGGATTTTTTGCAAGGAGATATCAAGTCGCTTTTTAGCAACACCAAAAAACTTTCTAAAGTGGTATTAAATCACTTCAAGCCAATGATTCCTCAAGAATTTCATGAATTGTGGAAAAAAGGCATTGACACTAATGACTATTACCTAAA
>JBGTDZ010000422.1:0-5241 GCA_041748055.1 Aquaticitalea sp. | reverse complement strand
TGTGAATAATCATGTTGTCAATTTACCCGAAATCCTTATATTTCTGGCAACCCATCCAAAGTTGACTCATGGCGAAGGAACGATGCTTGCCTCAGTTTGTGATGAAATTGATTATAATAATGCGAAAAATTATATTGAAAGTCTTCAAAAGGAAGGATTGATAACCTATGCCGCATTTGGAAAAAATGGAAGCAACTGTGCAAGGTTTGTTACTGAAATCCTCATCAAAAGTGTTACGAACCAAAACATCAGAAAGAAACTTTTGAAATTGAAATGGTTGACGCCAAGTACCATTGGAAATGTCCTAATTGCTGATACACAGAACCAAATATTTGAAGTGAATGTAAATGGCCACATTGGGTCATTTAATTCGTCAGCATTTAACTTGAACAGACGATTTTTTTTAGATCGATTAAAACACCATCAACCAACATATGAAGGAAATTTGAAACCTAAAACTAATGCAATTCATCATACAGATGCCCAATGGTTGGGTGGAATTGGTGGCGGTGCATGGTTTGAATTGCATAGTTTGGGGCATTCATCTGAATACCGCTTAAGGCGTGTTTCACCTTACGGAAATGTGGATGTTGATGGCATGTATAAAATTTCGGAAACTGGTTTTGATATCAAAAAAGATTACAGGATAGTACCTTATTCCAATTGCAATTTCATTCATGTGAAGCAAGATGAAAAAGTTTTTCGATTTGACTTTTTAAGAAAATATGAGATTTTTAATTCAGTGCAAAAGGAGCACTCAATTTAAAGGTGGGAATATACACCTTAAATTTATTGGTGTTTGTGAAGTTGACCATATTATAATGGCCTTGCATTGCACCAAAGGGTGAAGTCAATAAACATCCAGAAGTATAACTATGCGATTCACCAGGTTTTAAAACTGGTTTTTTACCTATAACACCTTCTCCTTCTATAATTTCAATATTGTTCAAGGCATCCAAGATTCTCCAATGACGTGAGTTTAATTGAACCGAATCCTTACTTTGATTTTCAATGGTTACTTTATAGCCAAAGGCAAAGTGCACTTTATAGTTTTTATAAAATGTACCTTCAAAAGTAGTTTCTACAGAAATTTTAATGCCGCTCGTAACTTGTTGTACCATTTGCAATGGAAGGAATTTTTTTGATAAATATAATTTTTTTTTAAGACTTTACAACTTTTAAGGCTTTAAATTTCAATTTTTAACAGTTTTTCATTGCAACGGGCTCTACCTCTGACAGTTGATGATTCTCGGCAAATGCTTCAATCACTTTGAAAAAATTAAGAACATCCTGTTTTTCAAGGCTTGTGTTGATGGTAACCAATCTCACAAATTCATTATCCCTAAAAGTGCCAAAACCAACCATCGATTGCGCATGATGATACAACATGGTGCACAATGTTTTGGCAGGAATGTTTTTGTAGTTAAAACAAATGGATATGGATTCGTCAAAACTATACAGGGTATAATCAGTATGATTTTTTATATATTCCCTTGCAACATCCGCCAATTCGAATTGATGGTCCACAATTTGTTCCAAACCTTTCGTACCAACAGATTTCCATAGTGTCCAAAGTTTTAAGGCATCATTTCGTCTTCCACATTGCAAGGAGGATTTTCCGAGGTTGAACTCGTCGTCCGCGGTTTGGTAAAGATATTCCGCATCATTCGAGAAGGATTGGTACAAATATTTCTCATCCTTTGTTACTATAATTGAACACGTTAGTGGTGTTCCCAACATCTTATGTGCATTGACGCTAAAGGAATCGGACAATTCCAAGCCTTCGACCAAATGTTTGTAGCGTTTGCTAAAAATTACCGAACCACAATAGGCACCATCGACATGCAACCAAAGATTGTATTTTTTACAAATATGACTGATTGCGACTATGTCATCAAACGCTCCCAAAACTGTTGTGCCTGCTGTAGCATTCACAAAAAAAGGATAACAGTTTTCCTTTAGGTCTTGTTGAACCTGAAGTTCCAAATCTTCGGGAAGCATCTCGCCATGCTCATTGGTTTTAATGAATCGCACCTGGTCGCGACCAACACCCATAAAGGAAGCATTTTTTGAAATGGAATAATGTGAAGCATCCGAAGTATATAGGGTCATCTTGGTATTGACTCCTTTGAGCCTGATGTGTGGGTCAAACTTGTCACGGGCCATAACCATCGCCATATAATTGGTCATCGAGCCACCAGATGCAAAAGTGCCATTGCTTTCTTTTCCATAGCCAATGATGTCGCAGATTTTGTGCAGGATTGTTTTTTCAATACCCACCTGTGGACCTGCGACTTTGTAGGTGTACATACTGTTATTGAGCATGACGGCCAATAAATCACCCAACGTGGCCCTGTTGATTCGTCCGCCAAAAAGTTGATTGAAAAAAGAGGTTGAAGCAGTTTTAGGTGTGCTCTTGATGAGTGCTGTCAAAGTATCCCTAAAATCGGTGACTATTGAAGGTTCTTCATTTAATTGAAGGTCAAGGGTTTGATATAATCTGTCGGTATCAATCGGAGATGCAACAGGATGCTGGTGTTCTTCTTTCAGGAGCAATTCAGCCAATTCATTAAAAAGCTTTAAATCTTCAGTCATTAGGGTCAAATTGAAATTTGTAGTTGACTATATGTCGGACCAAATATCCAAAAATTAATCCTAATTGGAAATATTTACTGATGAACCTTCTCCAACCCCGATCAATCTGTCATACCGGGCGCCTAAATCTTTATAATAAACAAGAACTTTATAATTGTTCTCTGTCTGCCAAAAATTTCCACTAATAGCTCCTTCATTGAGAGTTCCATCTTTCTCCAAAATCACATGTTTATAGTTATAAAACCCTTGTTTCATTCTAATGATACATTCCAGCAAGCCTGTTTGCGGATTGTAAAGCATTTCGTTTTCTGGCTCCAAAGTATAGTTATTGAAATTGCCATAAACATAAAGACGTTGACCTTCCTTCAAAAATGAATATTGCAGTGTAAAATGGTTCATCGTATAGTCCGCTTCGATGGATACATTTACCACGTCAGTTGCCGTGATGACAAAATTCCCGTTGATGTCAGGATTGTACGTGTATGGACGGTCTGCACGAACGCCATTTACAAAAAGATAATTGTGATAGATTTCCTTTAAATCGATAAACTGCACACCAATATTGGCAGCCCGAACATCCTTGTTCTCAAAATAAAGATATTCATTGCCAGCCCAAAAACTCGATTCAGACACATATTTATAGGTCAGACTATTGCCAAGGATGTATTGCGGTTTTAAATCGGAAATGGCAGTGTTGAGGTTGTTGTTTTGTATGACAAGGGTTTTCACCGTTTCCATGGGATTGTTAAAGTTGAAGCTGTTATTGGCAATGATAAAGTCCACAGATTGTTTTTCTTCAATGAACGACATATCCCTTGACCGTTTGATATTGACACCCACGTCAACCGCTTCTTCATAGATCATAAATTTTCTTGAAAACACCATTTGGTCATTATCGTTCCAAATGGAGATAATATAATTACCAGTTTTAAGGATGGCACGTGTTTGGTCGTTGGGAATCGTTAAGGTATAATGCGAATAAATTTGATAAGTATTGAAACTGTTCTCATAATCGCGGATGCGCTGGTTATCAAAGCCACTCAAATATTCAGACTTGACCAATGGCGATGGTGTCCAATCAAAATTAAAATGTTCGATGACATAATAAAAATCCTCTTCCTTTCCATTAAGCGCATCAAACTCCAATCGCAATGGCTCGCCTAATCGTAATATGGGCAATTGGCTTTCCTGTTGACTGCCCTTAAAGGTGATGGTTTTGATATAATTGGGTGGATTGGTTTCTGCAATTTGTCCCAACATAACGGTTGAGAACGCTAAAAGCAGGAGGAGGTTTAAATGCTTAAATACCATTGATAAAAAGTTTGAATTGTAAAGATAGGCAAAATTTATGCCTGAAATGTTTGGACAAAGTTTAAGATGCCGTTTTGCAAGCTTTGTAGGTTGGCCTTGTTCAAAACTTCTTTTTGGGAAAGTCATAGTTGAAAGATGAAGGTTGTTAAAATTTATTCGTGGACCATTTAAGGACTATCTGAAAAAGATGGAGAAGCGATTGGGAATTGAACCCGAAAGAATTATAACTCACCACTTATTTAGAACAATTATAAATAAAAAAGTTGTGCTCATTTTTAAAATTAAATTAGGGTAATATTTAGTAAATTTGCACGGATTTTTTTATCTAAAGGGTCCCATTATCCCGACTATTAACAAATAGATTTATAATATGTCAAACGACATTAAGATTACAAAAGGTCTCGATATTAAATTACAAGGAGAAGCTGAAAAAACCACTGAAAAGGCCATTATCAGTAACTTTTATACCGTTAGACCTGACGATTTCCACGGTGTCAATCCCAAATTGATTCTTAAAAAGGGTGCCAACGTAAAAGCGGGGGAGTCGCTTTTTTATGACAAGAATGATAATACCGTTAAATTTGTATCCCCTGTATCTGGGGTCATCCTGGACATTCCCAGAGGAGACAGACGTAAGGTTTTATCCATTAAAATTCAGGCAGATAAAGAACAATCATATATAGAGCATGGCAAATTCGATCTGGATGGCTCCAATGGAGAGGCTGTAAAAAAGCATCTTTTGTTTTCTGGCTGTTGGCCATTTATAAAACAACGTCCTTATGATGTGATTGCAAAAGCTGACAGAAACCCAAAAGCCATTTTTATTTCAGGATATGCCACAGCACCTTTGGCAGCCGATTTGGATTATGTATTGAAAGGGAAAGAAGCTGAATTACAAGCTGCTATCACTGCTTTGGGCAAAATGACGGAAGGTAAGGTGCATGTGAGTATCGGGAAAAATTCCAACTCGCCGTTGGCAGGTTTGAAAGGCATTGTCCTTCATAAAGTATCGGGTCCGCATCCAGTAGGGAATGTTGGAACGCAGATCAATAAAATCAATCCCGTAAATAAAGGTGAAGTCGTTTGGACAGTTGCCGCACAAGATTTGGTCATTATCGGCGAATTGTTATTGACCGGCAAATTCAACGCCGAGCGCATCGTAGCTTTGGTAGGTTCGTCAGTAAAGAAACCGCGTTATTTTGTAACTAAAATCGCCAGTGAAGTGGCCACAATGGTCTATGATAATGGTGTTGAAAAAGAGGCAAATGACCGTATCATTTCTGGGAATGTGCTTTCTGGCAAACAACTAAAACCTGATGGTTACCTTGATTATTA
>JBGTDZ010000421.1:0-4245 GCA_041748055.1 Aquaticitalea sp. | reverse complement strand
AAAAAGGAAAAGGCCAATAAAAAGTTGAAGGAAAAAAAGGCCAAGAAAAAAGCAGCAGACAAAAAGAAAAAATCGAAGAAAAAGTCGAAAAAATAATAATTTCAATAAAATCGAAACTAATAATTTCGATTTTTTTTGTTTTAAAAAAAACCATCTCATAATACATTTATCAGCCACACCCGTACCAGTATTTATAGTATAACTTGCTGAAAGGGTGTTTTTCAGGAGTCACATTATTAAATTTGAAAAAGCAGAACAGTGAACGGATGAACTAAACAATACGTTTCCATCCAATATATTTCAGCTTGTACCTAGAAGTGACAGGTCAGATTGACTAACTTATAAAACCTGTGTGAAATTTCTACTTTGTTATTAACGTCGTTCTTCCTACTTTTAAACCAAACGAATCAGTTATGCTCAAAAAAGTGTTTGGAAGTGCCGTATTTGGAGTTGAAGCAACAACAATCACTGTAGAGGTCAATGTGGACAATGGTGTTGGTTATCACTTGGTGGGACTTCCGGACAATGCCATCAAGGAGAGCAATTATCGAATTGCCGCTGCCCTTCAAAATAACGGTTACAAAATCCCTGGCAAGAAAATCATTATCAATATGTCACCTGCCGACCTTCGAAAGGAAGGTTCTGCTTACGATTTGACCCTCGCTATTGGCATTCTAGTTGCAACCAACCAAATTAAAGGCTATAACCTCGAAGAATTTTTGATTATGGGTGAACTGTCGCTAGATGGTAGCCTACAACCAATAAGAGGGGCTTTACCTATTGCAATCAAAGCTAAAGAGGAGGGATTTAAAGGGTTCATTCTCCCTATTCAAAATGCGAAGGAGGCTGCCATTGTGGAGGGATTGGAAGTTTATGGAGTGGAAAACATCGAACAGGTAATCAGCTATTTCGATAAAAATGAACCACTGCAGCAAACCTCTATCAACATACAGCAAGAATTCTACAAAAACCTAGACTTCCCAGAATTTGATTTTGCAGATGTAAGAGGTCAGGAAGGCATCAAACGCTGTATGGAGATTGCAGCGGCTGGTGGTCACAACATCATCCTTATCGGTCCACCTGGGGCAGGTAAGACCATGCTCGCCAAGCGGCTACCTAGTATTCTGCCACCAATGACAATCCGCGAGGCTTTAGAGACCACAAAGATACATTCGGTGGCGGGACGTGTAAAAGCAGAGACAGGATTGATGTGTCAACGTCCTTTTCGATCGCCCCATCATACCATATCAAATGTCGCACTAGTTGGCGGTGGCAGTTACCCACAACCTGGCGAAATCTCATTGTCGCATAATGGCGTTCTCTTTTTGGACGAATTACCGGAATTTAAACGTGAAGTACTCGAAGTGATGCGCCAACCATTGGAAGATCGGGAAGTGACCATTTCCCGGGCCAAATTTACTGTCACCTATCCTTCCTCGTTTATGTTGGTGGCGAGTATGAACCCCAGTCCAAGTGGTTATTTCAATGATCCAAATTCGCCAGTTACTTCTTCACCACACGAAATGCAACGGTATTTGAGTAAAATATCAGGACCTCTATTGGATCGGATCGATATCCACATTGAAGTCACTCCAGTTCCCTTCGAAAAACTAGCAGACGACCGTAAAGGTGAGCCTTCAATAGACATACGTAAACGTGTCACTGCCGCAAGAGAACGACAGACCACACGTTTTGAGGAGCATGAAAATGTTCACTACAATGCACAGATGA
This sequence comes from Aquaticitalea sp., assembly GCA_041748055.1. Taxonomy (GTDB): domain Bacteria; phylum Bacteroidota; class Bacteroidia; order Flavobacteriales; family Flavobacteriaceae; genus JBPOFM01. Next base: position 2,514 of record JBGTDZ010000421.1, on the reverse strand, counting down.
ATACCAAACAGATAAGAAAACACTGTGCCTTAGACGACCCTTCCAAACAACTCCTCAAAACCGCCATGGAACGACTCAATTTATCTGCAAGAGCTTATGATAGGATTTTGAAAGTCGCTCGTACCATTGCCGATTTAGAAGGAGTAGAAGTATTGAGCGGTTCTCACATCAGTGAGGCCATCCAGTATCGCAGTATGGATAGGGAAGGTTGGTTGGGCTAACAAATCTATTGGATAGGATTTGGTAAGACAGCCTATGGTGATTAATCTATTTGTATGTAAGAGATTTCAATCTTTTTTTATACATTTAAACCATTAACCAAAACCACCAACCACATGAAAAATTTCTTTTTACTACTATTGGGCGTCATTATTGGAGCAGTAACCGTATATTTTTTCTTCTGTAAAGCAGATTTTGTCGACGCAATCGTTGAGCCCAAAGGCCTTATTACACCGGCAGAAGCTAGAGTTCTTGATAAAGCCTTCAATTCCAGACACAGACTTATAAGTGATTCTATTGTAAGACGGCCAGATAACCGCTCGACTTGGTATTCGTTGGATGATATGCATAATTATTTAAACTATGCTGAAAATGAGGCCAAAGATTTAGGCTACACCATGAATGGGGTTCGGGTGTATCTTGGAGCATATCCAGATACAACGACTGAAAATGGATATACAACCATGTTCTTTATACCAACAGGAACCTTGATGGGAGAAGCAAAGGCCTCAATGAATCCATATAATTTCGCATCAACATCAAATTATTTAGATATTCCTGGTGGATACGGATTAAATGATGGTCAACAGGGCAATCCACCATCGGCCAATTATCCTCAATAATATGTTTTGGAGCAGTTTTTATTAAATAACTATGTCATATTAAATAATGGAGTTGTCTTTGTGCCAGCATTGGTCGGTATTTTTTGTTTTTCAAAATTCAAGGATTCTATCGTCAAGTACTTCATTTACTTTTTATGGTATGCAGCAATAATGCAAACCATTGGTACTTATACAGTATTTGTTCAGGAATATCAATTTTTGAAACCATTAAAACAATTAATTACTGGTAGTAGATTTGAAAAAAATTACTGGTTCTTTACTCTTTTTTGGTCCATCGCCGCTGCCCTGTTTTACTCCTCTTATTTTCATCACATACTTAGCGGTGTATTACAAAAAAGGACAATCAAAATAGCTACGATTTTATTTGTGATTAGTTCAGTAATATATCTAATAAAATCGCCAGATGATTTGTTCAATAGCTCAATCACTTTTATAAAAATATTCGGGGCATTGGTGATTCTTACGGGCAGTATTTTTTATTTTTTGGAGGTTTTGAAATCTGAATTAGTTCTTACATTTTATAAATCAATCCACTTTTTTATTAGTGCAACTCTTTTTGTGTGGTGGCTTGTAATAACGCCTGTATCTTTTTTTGAGGTATATTTTTCTGCCTCAGATTGGGATTTTGTCTTTTTGAAATGGCAGATTTTTTTATTTATGAATTTTTTCATGTATTTAACTTTTGCCTTTGCATTTATATGGTGTAAACAGGAACACGAAAACCTAATTAAATAGCTGATTTGGAAGAATTTTTAAGACAAAATTATATCCTAATAACCCATGGTGTTGAAATTACTGCGGCGATAGCGGGTATTATTTTTTATAAGAAATATAAAAGAACCAGTGCAAAATATTTTATCTATTTTTTGATTTATGTTGTGATTATCGAGCATTTGGCTAGCTATCCAAGGTATGTGGCAGAATATGACTTTCTCAAAGATATTAAGGATTATCTAAAAGGAACAAAATTTCAACGGAACTATTGGTTCTATACTTTGTTTTGGAATATTGCAAGTGCTATTTTTTACACATGGTATTTTAAAGCGAACATTAAAAACAATTTATTTAAAACCATCTTAAAATATGGACTCTTACTTTTTATATTCAGTTCTACTGTTTATTTGATAAATAATTGGGATTGGTTTTTTGCGAATATGGCTGTTTTTATAAACGTTACAGGTGCTCTATTAATTTTGCTTTCAGTATGCCTATACTTTTTAGAAATTTTGAGAAGCAATTTTATTTTAAGATTTCATCGTTCACTAAATTTTTACGTTGCCGGGGTTTTAATCATATGGTTTTTGATAACAACGCCACTGTCATTTTATAATATGTATTATTCAACGGCTGATTGGATTTTTATTTTTCTTAAATGGCAGATTTTTTTGTTTGCCAATATATTTATGTATTTAACCTTTACATTTGCTTTAATTTTTTGTGAATCACAAGATGACTAGTTATTTAAACTTTATTTTAATTCAGGAAAGGGCAGTCTCTACGGCTGCCGAACGTTATTTGCTAATTTATATGATTGCCGTTCTGGTAATTGTAACCACCTTGGTCATCGTATTCTTTATTGTTTTTCAAAAGAGAAAAAATAAGCTTTTGATGGAAAAAATTAAACAACAACAAGATTTTGATGAAGAAATATCCAGAACACAGACCGAAATAC
>JBGTDZ010000420.1:0-10132 GCA_041748055.1 Aquaticitalea sp. | reverse complement strand
ACCCAACATTGATTCCCAGAAACATACTTCACAGTTCCCTTTTCAGCTTTAAAACCGAGTTCTTTCAATTCTATTTCGCTTCCCTCTTTGATCTGTTCGATTTGCTGAACCGACAGATGGTTCGTTTTGATTTCGATAAGGACTTCAACTTCTGCCTCAGTAACCGTGGCGGGTTTTCCGAGCCAAAACAAATAACGTACAGCCCCATAGGTATCAAAGACTTTGGGCCGATCTTTATCTTCGAGTTTTACCAATATCATGGATGGCAATAAAGCCACCTCAACTTTTTTCTTGCGATCGCTCCATTGGCGAACCTCCACTCGTACCGGACAACAGACCTCAATGCCTTTTTGCTCTAGCTTTTGGGCAACTTTTTTTTCTGATTTTGGTTTTGTTATCAGGACGTACCAAGGCATTTTTAATGAATTATAATTAGTAATGGTTAAACCTGCGGCAAATTTAACATTTTGAAGGCCATTCTAGATTCTTATGGAACAAATTTTTAAATACAACTCGGTATTGAAATACTATAAAACAAGATGTTCGGATGAGTATTTCAAGTTTGGACGGGTCAAACTCATGGATACTCCGTAGATACTCCATAGATACTCCGTAGATACTCAATAGATAAGCCCACGAATGTGACAGATTGAGAAGTTAACCACAAAAAAAGTCCCATAATCAACGCTTAAATATAACGCATAAAGTTCCAAAATGGACGTTTGCTGAGATAATCCAAATTACCTTCGTGTTCATATGCCTCATGTTCAAAGGAAATATTTCGATATGCCCTATGCCAACTTCTATATTTCATATATCCAATGACAAATTCTACTGCATACCAAATAAAAAAAGGAAGTATCAATAGCTCCACTTGCTGTCTCAAATGAATTCGCTCATGATTTATAAATCGAGCATTCGTCTTCAATACTGCATGTTTTACAAATACAAATGGAAATAAACTAATCCCTGTAAATCCATTTGGAACTATATATTTAAACACTAAAACCATACGACAATGCCTTCAAAAATCTGTCCAATTTACATTATCTTTGTTATATATGAAGAAAATTGTCCCATTGGAAGAAGGCGATTATTATTTAACTCCAGAAGGCTACCGCTGTTTCACTGAGCAATACCTGTTAAAAAGAGGCTATTGCTGTGAAAGTGGTTGTAGGCATTGCCCGTATGGTTTCAATAAAAATAAAAATTAAATGCAAGTAGCAACAGCAACATTCCATCAACAGATTACAGAAGGAATTCCGGAGATTCTGCCTTCAGAAAAACCATATGATGGATCAATAAATCATGCGCCTAAAAGAAAGGACATCTTATCTTCAGAAGAGAAAAAATTGGCCTTGCGTAATGCCTTGCGTTATTTTGAAAGTAAACACCATGCCGAATTACTACCGGAATTCAATGCTGAATTGGAAACCTATGGTAGAATCTATATGTACCGCTTTCGCCCAGATTACAAAATGTATGCTAGGCCAATTGATGCGTATCCAGCAAATTCAAAACAAGCGGCAGCCATCATGTTGATGATCCAGAACAACCTAGACCCTGCAGTTGCGCAACATCCCAATGAATTGATTACCTATGGAGGCAATGGTGCGGTTTTCTCCAATTGGGCACAGTACCTTTTGACCATGAAATACCTGTCAGATATGAATGAGGAACAGACCTTGGTCATGTATTCTGGGCATCCCATGGGACTGTTCCCTTCTCATAAGGAAGCGCCAAGGGTCGTGGTCACCAACGGGATGATGATTCCCAATTATTCCAAACCCGATGACTGGGAAAAATATAATGCTCTGGGGGTTACACAATACGGCCAAATGACGGCAGGAAGCTATATGTACATTGGGCCACAGGGAATTGTTCATGGAACCACCATTACTGTTTTGAACGCCTTTAGAAAAATAAAAAAATCCCCAATAGGCAGCCTATTCGTTACATCTGGATTGGGTGGGATGAGTGGTGCGCAACCAAAAGCTGGCAATATTGCTGGATGCATAACGGTTTGTGCTGAAGTGAACCCTAAAATTACCCAATTGCGTTTAGACCAAGGATGGATTGATGAGAAGATGACCGATTTGGATGCATTGGTCTCACGAGTAAAATTGGCCAAATCAGAACGCGAAACAATATCTCTAGCCTATTTAGGAAACATTGTGGATGTTTGGGAGAAATTCGACCACGAAAATATCCATATCGATTTGGGTAGCGATCAAACCTCCTTACACAATCCTTGGTCTGGAGGCTATTATCCTATGGAAATGTCCTTTGATGAAGCGAATGATCTTATGGCAAACAATCCTAAAGTATTTAAGGAAAAAGTACAGGCAACATTACGCCGTCATTCGGAAGCCATCAATAAACATACATCAAAGGGCACTTATTTTTTTGATTACGGCAATGCGTTTTTATTGGAAGCATCGCGCGCCGGTGCAGATGTGATGGCGGACAACGGCATCGATTTTAAATATCCAAGTTATGTACAGGACATTATGGGCCCGATGTGTTTTGATTACGGATTTGGACCTTTTCGCTGGGTCTGTACATCAGGAAAGCAAGAAGATTTGTTGAAGACTGATGCCATTGCATGTAAAGTTTTGGAAGACATCATGATCAATTCACCAAAAGAAATTCAACAGCAAATGTCCGACAATATCCAATGGATCAAGGGTGCGCAGGCAAACAACTTGGTACTGGGTTCCCAAGCCCGCATTTTATATGCTGACGCCGAAGGACGTATGAAAATAGCAACAGCGTTTAACGACGCAATATCCAAAGGAGACATAGGATATATCGTTTTAGGCAGGGACCATCATGATGTCTCAGGAACTGATTCGCCCTTTAGAGAAACAAGCAATATTTACGATGGTTCGCGCTTTACAGCTGACATGGCCATCCATAATGTCATTGGAGACAGCTTTAGAGGTGCCACTTGGGTCAGCATCCATAATGGTGGTGGTGTTGGCTGGGGCGAAGTCATAAACGGTGGATTTGGTATAGTTCTTGATGGTTCTAAGGATGCAGAAAGGCGCTTAAAATCAATGCTTTTCTGGGATGTCAACAACGGCATTGCAAGAAGAAGCTGGGCCCGAAATGAAGAAGCTGTTTTTGCCATCAAACGTGCCATGCAGATGGAACCCAATTTAAAAGTTACACTTCCAAATCGTGTTGATGATCAATTAATGAACTCGTTATAACCATAAATAAAAAAAGCAATGAATAGAATTATGAAAATAGTACCATTTGTGATGTTATTTGTATTAATAGCATCCTGCAGCTCTGTCAAAGTAGCGGCTGATTACGACAAAAATGCAAACTTCAATGAATATAAGACTTTTGCATTCTATAAACCAGGCATTGACAAATCCGAAATTAGTGATTTAGACAAAAGACGAATACTTCGTGCTATTGAATCTGAAATGATGACAAAGGGTTTTACCAAATCTGAAACTCCAGATGTACTTGTGAGTATTTTTACAAAATCGCAGCAGCGTGTTGACGTTTACAACAACAACTGGGGTTTTGGAGGCTGGGGCTGGGGAGGCTTTGGCGGCTGGGGCTGGGGCTGGAATCAACAGCCTATGGTATCCACTAGTAGTGAAGGCACTTTGTATATTGATCTAATTGATGCCAAAAAGAAAGAATTAATATGGCAAGGCATGGGTACAGGCTATTTATCACAAAAAATGGATAAAAAAGAAGAACGTATTCAGGAATTTGTTTCGAAAGTTATGGAGAGATATCCTCCTGGCATGGAAAAATAATTTATAAAAAGAGGCACAATCCATTTGATGCCTCTTTTTTTTATTGGTTGCGCATTGAATTTAAATAGACCGTAAATTGATCAACACCCAAAACTTCTTTTAATTGTTCGTTTTTAAGATTTTCAATCTTATTTACTTGAACCATCCTTTTGCTTTCTTCCAAATCTGATGGAATTTGCGCCATCTCCTTCTCGATTGATAGAAATATCCCTTGAACTTTCATCATACGATCTTCATCTAGATTCAACAATTTGCTTAGGTTATCTGTTTGTTGCTTTGCAATCTGCTCAGGAGTTAGCTTATAACTGTTTTCATTTGTCAATTTTTGACTCATAACTTCTTGCGACAACAAGTCCTGAGTACCAACCAAAAACAACATGATACAACCTAAATAAGTGATACAATCTTTCATAATCTTAAAATTTTAATCTTTAGTATGAAAGTAAAACATTAAAACCAATTTGTATGTAAATAGGATTAATACTTTACTTCTAATAAACCATTGCCAACATTTGGAAACACTTATTTGGATAGTGGGAAAAAATGCATATAAAAAAAAAGGTTTCATCATCTTGAAACCCTTTTTTTAATTTTTATTCTTTATTTAAAAGAATTTTGCTCGGTAATCTTCAATTTCCGCAGCTTCTTTCAAAGCTTCATAAACTTTCGTTTGAACTGCACCTACCCTGGAGGTAGTAAGTCTATCTGCAACTGGCTGGTAATTGTCTAATTTGGGTGCCAGTGTTTTATTGGTCACCGATATCATATATACACCTGTTTGTCCATCGATCAATCCTGTGGATTCTCCCACTTTTAATCCAAAAGCTGCGCCTACTACCTTAGGTTCCAGTCCTGCGCCGGATAAGGTTGGATTTTTCATATTTACTGCCGTAGCTGTCATCACAGAAGTATTCTGGTTTTTGGCAATTTCCTCTACTGATTTACCTGTAATTTTCTCCCTGATCATTTTGGCCTTTTTCTCCTTACGGATTTCAGGAATTACCGTCGCAGAAGCAGCTTCTACATTCATCAAGCCTTTTTTGTTGATGGCAGACACCTGCGCAACCACATAACCACCACTAGGGATTGAGAAACGTTTGGTATCACCAACATCTGTTCCGTCCTCGAAAGCCCAACGAACTATTGATCGTTGACTTCCAAGTCCTGGAATATTTTCATCCAATTCTTTGATAGCATTTACAGGCTTTATTGTTAGGTTTTTGGATTTTGCAACTTCTTGGAAATCTTTATCCTGAATAGCTATTTCAAAATTGGAAACGTCATTAAAAGATGCATCGATTGTTTTCTCTGAAGGTTCAATCTTTTGAGCCAAAGTAGCTACTTTAATAAGCTTGCTTTCCCCTTTTTGACCCAAGATCTCAATGACATGAAATCCAAAATCAGATTTTACCACTCCCAGATCGCCTGTTTTGTTTTCAAATGTGTAGTCCCTAAACTCTGGGACCATGGCATTGTAGGCATACCAATCCAAAACACCTTCTTTTTCATTACTTACTTTATCTATCGAGAAATCGAGTAAACTCACAAATTTTTTACGGTTTGGTTTGATGACCGATAATAAACTATCGGCTGTGGCCTTTGCCTGCTCTTCGGTTTGGATGGTTTCCGCCGATGCAGAACGTGATCCAATAAAAGGAATTAGTATATGTCTGGCTTTTACCGAATCGGGCAAGCTTTTTTCGGCAATCACTTTAGTGATTTTGTACATCTCGCTGTCCTTATAAGGTCCGTAATATGATCCAACACTCAAATTAAAAATACTGTCCTGGACATCAGCGGGCAATGTTTCCTTTTTCACAAAGGCATCATTGTATTTTACATCAGAATAGGTATTGATGAAGGTTTCAACATTATCACTGTTTCGGAAACCGACTATGGTATCATTTAACCCTGACACGTCATTGTACTCCACTCTGTTGTCCAAATATGCCGAAATATTATTTTTAACCTCATCCTCATCCTCAACCGATGCAACCTCTGTAAACTCAACAAAATTTATGTCTCTAGATGCTTCTACCTCATATTTCTTTTTATGATCATTGATATAATTCGATATTTCGGATTTTGAAACTTTTACAAGACTATCAGAAATGGATGTGTAAGGCACACTTACATACTTAACATCAACCGTTTCGGTTTCTAAACTGTAATCTACTTCGGCCTCTCCCAATGTACTGGTAACACCTGCTTTAATCATATTGAAATAAGCTTGTTGCTGGCCACTCAAAGCAATGGATTTTTCACTGTCCACCCAATCGGCATAGTTGATCAGGGAATTACCTAGTGGTACTCTTTCAGGGCTTATGGCTTTTAAATTAGCGATAAATTCATTCAATTTATTTTCGTCAAAAACACCAGCTTCATTGCTAAAATCTGGTATTCCAGAAAGATTTTGCTTTAACAAGTCTCTCATTTGGTCCTTCTCAACGGTCAATCCTAAGGCCTCAAATTGTTTCTGCAACACTGCTTTACGTACTTCCTGATCCCATACACGGTTCATTGCCTGAGTTGAAGTTCCGTTGGGCCCCATTTGACGCTGCGCAACTTCCACTTTACCCATAAACTCTTCGCGGCTGATGTCCTCGCCATTGACGGATGCAATCACATCTTGGGATCCAGTAAACGCACTGGAATTTCTGAAAAGATCGGAAAGCACAAATGCAAACAATGCAAGTGCAATAATTACAATAAGAAATATGGAACGCTGCCTGATTTTATTTAAAACTGCCATTTAGTTGTATGTATTTATAAAATATAAGTGCGCGAAAATACCATTTTATAACAAATAATGAAAGTAGATGATCGTTTTTTTAAAAGTTGATTCACGATGATTTGATTTTTACTGTTAAATGACCAAAACAACATTTTTTTATGAGGAAAGAGAGTATTTGCTCATTGTTACTTCCTAAAAGAATATAAATGGATACTACAAACAAAAATTACAATGCCGTTATGCTACTTTCCACCTAGCAATTTAAGACTGTAAACTGAAGACTGAAGACTAAAAATTATTCTTCATCAAGTATTTTCAAGGTTACCAAATCGATTTTTGTAGAACTCACCTCGAGAATTGTAAATAAAAAATTCTTGATCATAACTTGGTCATTCACTTGAGGAATGCCTTCTGTTTCATCCACAATCAACCCACCAATGGTTTCGTAAGTATCGCTCTCTGGAAGGTCTAATTTATAGGCTTCATTGATATAATCGACTTCCAATCGTGCTGAAAACATATAAGTGTTATCAGCCATTTTTTCTTCTACCAACGCCACGGTATCATGTTCATCTTCGATTTCCCCAACCAATTCTTCCACAATATCCTCCACAGTAATAATTCCTGAAGTGCCACCATATTCATCGATGACAATTGCGATACTCTTTCTTTTTTTTGTTAGCAGGTTCAACACATCCTTAACCAACATTGTTTCTGGAACAAATTCAACGGGCATGAGAACGTCTTTGATTTTTTTCGGTTTTTTGAAAAGGTCAAAGGAATGCACATATCCCAAAATGTCATCAATCGTATCATCGTAGACCACAATTTTTGAGAGGCCAGAAGATGTAAACAATGCATTTAGGGCTTTAACGGTATCTTCAATGTCCACCGCAATGATTTCTGTACGGGGAATCATAACTTCACGTGCCTTTACTTCAGAAAACTCCAGGGCATTCTGAAAAATCTGGATTTCACTATCGATTTCATCATGCTCTTCAACCGATTCCATCTGCTCACTGATATAATTGCCCAACTCCACTTTGGTCATAACCAATTGAACATCGACACCTTCTGCCTTAAATACATATTTTAAAACCTTGTTGGAAATCCAGATGACAAAATCCGAAATGTACCAAAAGATCACATAGAAAATATAGGCTGGAATTGCCAATAATTTCAGCAACGAATTGGCATAAATCTGAAAAAATACTTTAGGTAAAAACTCAGCAGTAATAAGGATTATCAAAGTTGAAATAATCGTCTGTGTCAGCAAACTTAGGTCGTCCAACATATAATTTAAAAACGCATAATCAGTAGGCAACATGGATTGGAACCATGCGACCAAATTGTCGCCCATCAAAAAACCATACACAACCAAAACAATATTGTTGCCAATAAGCATGGTAGCAATAAACTTGGAAGGTTTTTCAGTGATTTTTGAAAGTACTAGAGCGAGAAGACCGCGTTGTTTTTTTTCAATTTCTATATGTATCTTATTTGAAGATACATAGGCGATTTCCATACCCGAAAAGAAAGCCGATAAAATAAGCGATAATACAATGATGAACACATCGATATCCATAAATTATTTTTTGTTTCTTTCCGCCATTTTTTTCGCAAAACGCATTCTGAAGAAAAACATAAAAACTGCAAGTGTAGCAATCACCAACATCATATACGCCCTATTCCTATCAGAATTCCAATTAATGATGGCTTCGTAAATAAATAAAATGGCAAAAACCAGATAGGCGTATTGAAAGAATTTTTGAAGTTTCATCTTGGCGAAAGTTAAATATTATCGGCAAAGATAACCAATTATTCATCTAGAAAGATAGTACCAGTGATGTCCATCGCTTGAAAGTCTTTAAAATCCTTATCAGAATTAAATCCGATCCCTGACATAATTTTAGTTGGCGAGACAAATTTGAACGGTTCATTTGTAAAAATCTGTTCATTCTTTTGGTCGTAATACAATTGATTGGCAAAAATGCTATCGCTTTGTTGGGTGATTATAATAACATTGTTTTGTAAATCGATCACATCTGTCTCACTATATGATATGGCATAATCAGCAAGAATGGTACTTTTCTTTCCCTTATCATAAATTAATAATTTTATTCCCATCGGAAATTCGGTAAAAGCAAAGTCCCTATTTGAATAATCTTTCATTTTAGGACTTAAAAGATTGGCCTTGATCCTTCCGGAATCAGTATATTTTAAATTGATGTTTTCCGCAACCCCAATAGGTTCATTTTGAAGCACCCCAATCTGTTGAACTTCCTTAAAGTTGTCCTTGCATGAAAAAAACATAGTCACAACAACAGCTGTGACTATGATTTTAAAAATATATAAATTGTTAAATTTCATTTACAAACTTGGAACGGTAACGCTAGATCCAATCCAACATCCAATGCTAATCGATTTTCCAGCTGAATTAGAGGAAAAGATATCTTGTCTTGAAGGTGCTCTACCTTCATAATTTGATATTAATTGATTTGCGTATGAGGCCAAACTACCATCCACTCTTGTAGCTTTGCGTGCTTCTATAGCCGCCAGCCAGTAAACTGCTCTTTTATTGAACACTGAATCTCCACAATCGTTTGCACTATTTGCGTACATCTGTGCAATTTCCAAGTAGGCTCTTCCCATCGATGGACTCAAGCTCAATGCTTTTTGGAAATAAGTTCTCGCAGCACCAAATTGACCCTTTTTCCTCAAACTTTTGCCAATGTCATATGCTCTTTTGGCTTTTTTCAATGGATCTTTTTCTAAATCATAAGCTTCGTCCAAATACTTATTTCCTTCACTAGCGTTACCTTGGGAAAACAAAAGGTTGGCCACGAAATATTTTGTATCAGCCGAAGGAGCAGCTGCATCATAAGCTTTTACCAAAGTGGTATATAAAGGATCATCAGTACATTCTTTGTTAAACATACGGCTTACTGATCTTTGCAACCATTCTGCATTGGTTTTGTTCTGTTCAAAATCTCGTTGGTACAAAGGAATTAGGTTTTCACAATTGGCCAACTGACCCATTTTGGTATCCATACTTCCAGAAATGGTGTTATAGTTTTCCAAATAGCTTTCATAAGATGCTTTATATTCCTGTTCTTTGGAAGTCAATGCTGTACCTTTCTCTTCTTTTTCAACCAAAGGGTTTAACAGCAAAGTATAGTTATCAATTTCTTTGCCTATTTTTTCTGAAACATCATCATACTTATTAAATACTGATTGTACTTCCACCTCTTTTGCATCGTGCATATCCACTACAGAAGAGAAATAAATGTACAAAGCTTTAGGATTCTTAAAGTTTTCAACATCCTCCTTATAAGCCTGGTCCAACACATCGTAGATTTGTTTATTTGTGACTTTTAAGTCGTCTTTGAAATCATACATCAACTGACCTTTGTCACTCAATACACCACCTTTATTATAATTGGAAGGAAAATGTACTACTGCTTCGTCCCACAGTTTCATAAGATCATTCAAATATCCTACCTTCTCTGCTCCAGTAGAATTTTCAATTTTATCTTTTAATATTTTTTCACCATACGCGTAAATGGCACGATTGAATTTTGGACATTTCGTTCTTACTTTCATCCAAGGTTCATAC
>JBGTDZ010000419.1:0-3761 GCA_041748055.1 Aquaticitalea sp. | reverse complement strand
GATTTTGTGTTTACAGGAAATCTTCAATACACCCTATTTCTGTCCAGGACAGGATAGAAAATGGTATGCCTCGGCTGAAACCATTCCAGGACCCACCACTGAAAAAATGCAAGTGCTCGCCAAAAAGTACAACATGGTGATTATAGTTCCGATTTATGAAAAAGAACAGGCAGGTGTTTTGTACAATACAGCAGCAGTCATTGATGCCGATGGCACATATCTTGGAAAATACAGAAAAAACCACATTCCGCATACCACTGGTTTTTGGGAGAAATTTTTCTTCAAACCAGGAAACTTGGGCTATCCTGTGTTCCAAACCAAATATGCCAAAGTGGGAGTTTATATCTGTTACGACAGACATTTTCCTGATGGCGCACGGGTTTTGGGATTGAATGGCGCAGAAATCGTTTACAATCCATCTGCAACAGTAGCTGGTTTGAGTGAATACCTTTGGAAATTGGAACAACCAGCACACGCCGCAGCGAACGGCTATTTTATGGGTTGCATAAACCGTGTGGGAGAGGAAAAACCTTGGAATCTCGGTAAATTCTACGGACAATCCTATTTCGTAGACCCAAGAGGACAGATTTTTAAACAGGCATCTCGTGATAACGACGAATTATTAGTTGCAGAATTCGATTTAGACTTGATAGATGAAGTGAGAAGTACTTGGCAATTCTATAGAGACAGACGGCCAGAGACCTATGGAAAATTGACAGAGCTTTAAATTTGGCAAACTCATAATTCATAATTCCAACTCATAACTAAAAAACATGGCAGAATATAAAAGACCCACCACTAAAGAAGAATTCAACAAAAACTTCAAGCAAAAGAAACCGTTGATGAATGACACTGAAGCATTTTACGAAAGTTCAAGATGCCTGTTCTGTTATGATGCGCCTTGTATTCAAGCATGTCCAACGCATATAGATATACCATTGTTTATCAAACAGATACATACAGATAACGTAACTGGAGCTTCAAAGACTATTTTTGATTCCAATTGGTTGGGAAATGCTTGTGGAGTTGTCTGTCCCACTGGCGTTTTGTGTGAAGGAGCTTGTGTTTACAATCATCAAGATGTGCCGCCAATACAGATTGGAAGACTTCAAAATTATGCGACCAATAAAACGATTGATACCAATAAAACCTTATTTCACGCAGGTTCTCCAAATGGAAAAAAAGTAGCAGTTATTGGTTCTGGTCCTGCTGGAATAGCATTTGCTTGCGAAGCACGGACTTTGGGTTATGAAGTGGATATCTATGAAGCCAAATCAAAACCTTCCGGACTCGTGTATCATGGCGTGGCACCTTACAAAATTACTAATGAAGAGGCTCTCAAGGAAATTTATTATCTTCAAAAACAATTGGATTTTAAAATCAACTTTAACTCCGCCATTACCACAAAAGAGCAACTCAAAAAATTGGAAAATGAGTATGATGCTATTTTTATTGGTGTCGGATTGGGAAAGACAGCCACTTTGACTTTGCCAGGAGAGGAAAAAGAAAATGTTATTGGTGCTGTTGAATTTATTGAACAATTACGAATCAACCACCACCATTTAAAAATTCCCAATAAAGTCGTCATACTTGGTGGCGGCAATACCGCTATGGATGCGGCTTCGGAATCTGCCAGAATGGGAGCCAAAAAAGTAGTGTTGGCATATCGCGGTTCTAGAGAAAACATGGGCGCATACAATTTTGAATATGATTTGGCCATCAGTGCCGGCGTGGATAGTTTGTTTAATGTCACACCTTTAGAGATTGTGGGCAATGGCAAAGTGGAAGGCGTCAAATTCGCCAAGACCGAACTGGTAGAAGGCAAATTGCAAATCAATATGAACAACACCTTTATCGTCAGGTGCGATTTGGTCATCAAAGCCACAGGACAAGCAAAATTGGGCAGTTTATATAAGCTTATCGACGGCTTGGAAATTGATAGCAAAACGCGAATTCATGTCAATAAGCATTTTCAAACCTCAAATCCAAAATATTTCGCCGGAGGCGATGCCATCAATGGTGGAGCCGAAGTGGTCAATGCAGCATATGATGGAAAAATGGCAGCAATTGGAATGAATGAATTTTTAAATCAGAAAATAGAAAGCTGATGACACTGCCTGCTTAAGATTTTCGCTGATTTTATTCGTAGTCAAAATGAAATCTATTTTATCATAAATAATCAACGTCATCAGCGTTCCAAAACCTTGAATTTTGAACATTAAACCTAAAATCAAATGATAGACTTATCCATAAACTTCGCAGGCATCAAATCACCAAACCCCTTTTGGTTGGCATCAGCTCCTCCAACAAATTCAGGTTATCAAATTATGAAGGCTTTTGATGCAGGGTGGGGTGGTGCCGTTTGGAAAACACTTGGGGTACCTGTGGTAAATGTATCCAGCCGATATGGTTCTGTGGATTATCGGAATACCAAAATGATGGGATTCAATAATATAGAATTGATTACCGATAGACCTTTGGCAGATAACCTTCGTGAAATTGAAGAAGTCAAAAAATATTTTCCTAACCACGCAGTGATTGCGTCTTTAATGGTCGAAACAAGAAGCGAATGGGAACAGATCATCAAAGATGTTGAAAACGCAGGAGCTGATGGTATCGAATTGAATTTTGGTTGCCCTCATGGCATGTGTGAACGAGGCATGGGTTCGGCCGTAGGGCAAGAACCAGAAGTGCTAAAAACCATAGTCGGGTGGGTATCAGAAGCGGCAAATATTCCTGTGATTACAAAGTTAACACCGAATATTTCTGAAATTATCTATCCCGGATTAGCGGCTGTGCAAGGTGGCACAGATGCTATATCGTT
This sequence comes from Aquaticitalea sp., assembly GCA_041748055.1. GTDB lineage: Bacteria > Bacteroidota > Bacteroidia > Flavobacteriales > Flavobacteriaceae > JBPOFM01. Next base: position 937 of record JBGTDZ010000419.1, on the reverse strand, counting down.
GATTAATACAATTAAAAGTATCATAGGGATTGATTTGGATAGTTACGCTCCATATCCAATAGTGGGAGGAAAAGGGACGAATGGTGGTTACTGTGGCCCAGCAGTCAAACCTATCGCCATGAACATGCTCAAGGATTTGGCGCAACATCCAGAAATCAATAAAGTGCCTATCTCTGGCATCGGTGGTATTGAAACATGGCGTGATGTTGTGGAATTTATTTTATTGGGAGCAACTTCAGTACAAGTTTGTACAGCAGTGATGCATTATGGATTTGGAATTGTACGCGAAATGGAAGCTGGACTGCGTCAATTCATGGAAGATAAAAATTTTACCACTATATATGATTTCGCTGGAAAGGCGCTTCCAAACGTTACAGAATGGAAACACCTCAATCTAAAATATAAGGTCGTTGCCGAAATCAATCCTAATAAATGTATCGGTTGCGAGCTCTGCTACATTTCATGTGACGACGGTGCGCATCAGGCAATTGCATTATCAGACGATAGAACCATCAGAATTCCCAGTATTATTGAAGAAAATTGCGTAGGTTGCAACCTGTGTTCTTTGGTGTGTCCAGTGGAAGAATGTATCACCATGGTGACAAGAGATGATGGGATACAACATGTCACATGGGACGAACGAACAAAAAATGATGATGTGCCTACAACCTTTAATGATGATAGAGCAGGAGGAAAGCACCATTTTGTACCAAAACCGACAGACGCCTTGAAAGTAAGCAGATAATGCCAGTTATAGAATCAACCTACAAAGCACCTTATTTTTTTAGAAAAGGATTCGTTTCCACAGTCTATTCCGGATTGGTACGAAAAGTCAATGGCGTACTACAGAAACGCGAGCGAATAGAGTTGCCAGATGGTGATTTTTTGGGTTTGGATTGGAGTTATGCAAATCAAAAATCCAATAAAGTGATTATTC
>JBGTDZ010000418.1:0-6106 GCA_041748055.1 Aquaticitalea sp. | reverse complement strand
CAATGCCGACTTGTCTATATTGGCTTTTTTCAAAGCTTCATGTACCACTGGAACTATGTTTTGCTGATGCGCCCTTGACGCCAATTCAGGAACAACACCTCCATAGGCTTCGTGAATGGACTGACCTGCCACAACATTGCTCAATATTTTTCCGTTAAGCATTACCGAAGCAGCAGTATCATCACAAGACGACTCAATTGCAAGAATATAAATATTTTGTGACGTCATTTTAAATGAATAGGCACAATAATTGTTAATTTTGATGGCAAAGTTATAACTTTAAAACTTATCAAAAAATTTTTCAAAATACTATTGAAAATAGCGACAATCTTCTTGTTGCTATTCATCATTTTAGTACTTGTGTTATCGCTTTCTTCTGTGCAAACGTATATTGGCAAAAAAGCCACACAACGCATCAATGACGATTTTGGGACGAATATCAATATTGAAAGGGTCGGTTTGAAATTCAACGGGGATGTAGAATTAAAAAGTGTCTATATTGAAGATTATAAAAAGGACACTTTAATCAATATCAATGAACTCAACACCTCCATTTTAAGTTTTAGGAATATTTATAACGGCAAACTGTTGTTTGGCGACATTTCCACCAATGGGTTGACCTTTAACATAAAAACTCATAAAGGAGAAACACAAACCAACTTGGATGTGTTTGTCCAAAAGTTTCAAGAAGACAATCCTCAAAAGGAAGTGAAGACGTTTTTATTTTCGTCAAGTGATGTTTCGATTTATGACGGTACGTTTCGAATGATCAACGACAATCTGGAGACGCCCAAGATTATTGAGTTTGACAAGTTGTATCTCAACGCTACCAACTTTGTTATCAACGACAATGACATCAAAGCACGGATCAACACTTTTGCATTTATCGATAGTCGCGGTTTGGTGGTTATAAACATGGTGACGGATTTTGAATATTCCCCAACACATTTGAGTTTTGTTAATTTGAACATCACCACCACAAATTCGCACTTAAAGGGTAATGTGAAATTTAGCTTCAAACCAGATGATATGAAGGATTTCACTAACAAAGTTGAAGTGGAAGCAAATTTTAGGGATTCTGAAATATTGCTCGACGAACTCAATTCCTTTTACAACGAATTTGGAACCTACCAACGTGCCATGTTGAATGTCAATCTTTCTGGGACCTTAAACAATCTGCAGGCCAACAATTTAAAACTCACCACCAGTTCCCAGACACGGATTTATGGCGACATCAATTTTAAGAATCTCTTCAACACCTCTGAAAACAATTTTGCCTTGGACGGACGGTTTGACGACCTTTCTTCAAATTATTTTGATTTGAAAGCCCTATTTCCAAATATTTTAGGAAATGCGATTCCGACGGTTTTTTCTAAGGTTGGCAATTTTACAATTAGTGGCACCACGAAACTCACACCAAATTTCATTGATTCAAATTTCGATATTCTCACAGATATAGGTCGTATCTATACCAATATGGTATTATCCAATATAGATAACATCGACAATGCAAGCTATAAAGGAAAAGTCATTTTTGATCAATTTGATATCGGTAAATTGCTCAACGATTCCAATATAAAGGAAACGTCGTTTGATGTTGATGTTGATGGGAAAGGCTTTACCCTAGAAAATCTAAAAACCAATATCAGCGGTAAAGTATTCTCTTCGCACTACAATGGCTACACCTATATGGACATTGACGTGAAGGGGCAGATTGGAAATAATGTGTTCAATGGTGATTTGATTTCCAAGGATGAAAATTTCAAGTTCAAATTTAATGGATTGGCAGATTTATCCAACAAAGATGTTAAAACAATGGATTTTACTGCCGATGTGGAATATGCTAATTTGAATGCGTTGAATTTCATAAAAAAGGACAGTATTTCCATTTTCAAAGGCAATGTAATGATGTCGATGAAAGGCACTGGCATCAATGATGCCTACGGAACGTTGGGTTTCAAGAACACGACCTACATCAATCAAAATGATGCCTATTATTTTGATGATTTTGAGGTCACGTCAAGCTTTGAGGGGGACAAACATATTATAGCCATCAATTCTCCTGATATCATTGAAGGAACCGTCAGCGGTATATTCAAGTTTGAGGATATTGGAAAACTTGTCGAGAACTCAGTAGGAAGCATTTACACCAATTATCTTCCTCATAAAATTGAAGAGGATCAATATCTCGATTTCAACTTTATTATTTACAACAAGATCATTGAGGTATTTGTTCATGAATTGGAATTGGCAGCCAACACCGTCGTCAAAGGCCGCATAGAAAGTGACGAGCGCGGTTTTAAATTGGCCTTTCGATCACCACAGATTAAGTTGAATGAGTATTTTGCCAACAATATCGATCTGAAAATAGATAATTCCAATCCATTGTTCAACACCTACGTGGAAATCGACTCGTTGAATACCAATTTTTACAATGTATCAAAATTCAATCTTATCAATGTCACGCTTCGGGATACTTTGTTTATAAAATCCGAATTTAAAGGCGGTAAGCAAAACAAGGATGATTTTAATCTTAGTTTGTTTTACACAATAGATAAAGATAATAAATCTGTTGTAGGGTTTAAGAAATCAGAGGTGACTTTTAAGGAGACTACATGGAACATCAATGAAAACAGAGACCGGGAGAACAAGATAATATTTGACAGACAATTCAAGCAATTCGATATTTCTGATATTGTGATGAGCCATCTAGATGAGGAAATACAATTGGCAGGAGAGATACGGGATTCAACCTACAAGGATATCAGACTTAATTTTAAGGATGTCGATCTCAATAAAATAACACCAAGACTAGACAGTATCAACTTTGCAGGAAACGTGAATGGAAAATTGGAAGTGCTTCAGAAAAATGGAGTGTATTTGCCAACTTCCAACGTAACCATCAGTCGATTTATGTTCAATGAATACGAATTGGGTAATTTGAGGGCGGACATTATCGGTAACGAATCATTGACCAATTATGAAGTCGATTTGTTATTGCAAAACGATAATCTAAAATCATTGATTGTAAAAGGTTTTGTTGACGTCAGTGCTTCCAATTCCAGTATCAATCTCGATATTGAGTTTGATGAATTTCAGTTGTCATTCCTCAATGTATTTGGTGCTGATGTCATTACCAACATTCGAGGTTTGGCATCGGGCAACGTTAAAGCCACAGGAAGCCTCAAAAAGCCTGATATTAATGGAGATTTGGTATTGAACAACGCGGGGTTGACCATACCTTATTTGAATGTTGATTATTCATTTGACTTTGATTCCGAAGTGACACTGGAAGAACAAAAGTTCATATTCAACAATGTGGAAATGACCGATTCTGAATATTTCTCTAGAGCAACCTTAAATGGTTACATGAGCCACAATAACTTCTCAGATTGGCGTTTGGGTCTCGACATAGATACCAACCGTTTATTGGTACTCAATACGACCGATAATGGGGAATCTTTATATTACGGAACCGCTTTTGTGACGGGAAGTGCCAGTATTTATGGTCCTACCGAACAACTCGTCATCAAGGTGGATGGCAGTACGGCGCAAGGCACCGTGTTTAAAATTCCACTGAATGATATACAAAGTTTTGGAGACAATTCCTATATACATTTTTTAAGTCCCGAAGAAAAGGCCGCACGATTGAGGGGTGAAGTATTTACTGATATCGAGGTGAAGGGAGTGGAGCTAGCTTTTGATTTGGACGTCAACCAGAATGCCGATATAGAGATTGTCATCGACCGAAAATCAGGCAGCACCATTCAGGGAAGTGGAGAAGGCAACTTGTTGATAGAAATCAATACCAATGGAAAATTCAATATGTATGGTGACTTTGTCATTTATAGAGGAACCTATAATTTCGCCTATGGAGGATTGGTACAAAAGAAACTGGAAGTGGAACGCGGCGGTAATCTTCAGTGGAATGGCGATCCGTTGAAGGCTCAACTCAACTTAAGGGCTATCTACAGAACCAATGCCAATCCATCCGTGTTACTCGATAATCCAATCAATAGAAGTATTCCCGTTAATGTAGAATTGAATCTTACAGGACAATTAGAGCAGCCCGATCTAGACTTTTCTTTCGGATTTCCAAATGTGAGTTCCAACATTAAATCTGAGCTGGATTACCGTTTGGAGACTAAGGAAAGCAGGGACTATCAAGGTGTTTTTCTTTTAGCAACGGGCTCTTTTGCCAGCGAATTGAGTTTAGGACAACAGGCTTATGGTACTGTGGAGGATAGGGTAAATAACCTGTTCAACAGTTTGTTTTCGAGTGATGATGACAAAGTACAGGTAGGGGTCAACTTTGAGTCTGGTGAAGAGACCCCTGAATACAAGACCGATGACCGTTTGGGACTTACCTTACGCACAAAAATCAGTGACAGAGTGCTATTCAATGGGAAGGTGGGTGTCCCAATAGGCGGAGTGAACCAAACAGTAATTGCAGGTGATGCCGAAATTGAATTATTGTTGAATGATGATGGGACACTTTCTGCAAAATTCTTCAACAGGGAGAACAATATCCGAAACTTCGGTGAAGAAATTGGCTATACCCAAGGAGTCGGGCTCTCATATAATGTAGAGTTTGATACATTTAAAGAATTGTTACAGATTATCTTTTCTGGGAAAAACAAACAAGAGAAGGAAGCTCAGAAACAGGAAGAAGCAGCCGCTAAAAAGGAGGAAGAACAAATGACTCCTGACTATATAACAGTCAAGCCAAAAGATGACGGAAAATAGGATAATTCAGTCTTTAATATGGTTTTTTTATCTATAGTTATCAACGAAAACGTTTGAGTTTAGCAGTCACTGTTAAATAATCTTCAATAGCTTGATAATTCTAATATTAGTTTCTTAGTTTTACTTTTCTAAGAAATTTTACATGTCTAAAAAGATACAAAAGATAGGGGTCATGACCTCTGGAGGTGACTCTCCGGGAATGAATGCGGCCATTCGTTCGGTAGTTAGAACTTGTGCCTATCATCACGTGGAATGTGTGGGAATATATCGTGGGTTTGAAGGGATGATTGAAGGCGATTTTAAGTCCATGGATGCACGGAGTGTCAAAGGAATTATAAATAAAGGAGGTACGGTTCTGAAATCGGCCCGTTCCAAAGAATTCAGAACTGCGGAAGGGCGCAAATCGGCGTACGAAAAGCTGACCGAAGCTAATATTGATGCCTTGGTTTTGATTGGAGGAGATGGTACTTTCAATGGAGGTTTGATTTTCAATCAAGAATTTGACTTTCCTTTGATAGGCATACCAGGCACGATAGACAATGATATTTTTGGAACGGCCCATACCTTGGGTTTTGATACCGCACTGAACACCGTTGTAGACTGTATAGATAAAATACGCGATACGGCAAGTTCTCATAACCGGCTGTTTTTTGTAGAAGTCATGGGACGAGATGTTGGACATATTGCACTAAACGCAGGTGTAGGTGCTGGTGCGGAGGAAATATTGATCCCAGAGGAGGATTTGGGACTTGAACGCCTTTTGGAATCCTTAAAACGGAGTAAACAATCAGGAAAATCATCAAGTATTGTAGTGGTTGCAGAAGGAGATAAAATAGGAAAGAACGTGTTTGAATTAAAAGATTATGTAGAGGAAAATATGATTGAGTATGATGTGCGGGTTTCCGTTTTGGGCCATATGCAGCGCGGAGGTTCACCATCTTGTTTTGACCGCGTGCTGGCCAGTAGAATGGGCGTGATGGCGGTGGAAAGCCTGTTGGAGGGAAAGACCAACTACATGGTAGGGATTTTGAATGATGAAATGGCCTTGACACCACTGGAACAAGCTGTAAAGGGAAAATCGAAAATCAATAGAGAACTGTTGCGGGTGTCGGATATAATGTCGACATAACAAGCCATCAATTGCGGTTGGCAGTTGTGAAGTGGGTATGAGAATACTTGCTTGAACCAAATGTTTCTAAGATTATATATAATAGAGAATTTAAATAAAAAAAACATGTCAAATTTAAAATTAGGAATTAATGGATTCGGACGCATTGGAAGAATCGTATTTAGAGCAACGTTACAAAGGCCAGATGTGGAAGTTGTGGCTATCAATGATTTGTTGGAGGTAGACCATTTG
>JBGTDZ010000417.1:0-5868 GCA_041748055.1 Aquaticitalea sp. | reverse complement strand
AAAATAACGTTTCCCTTCCAAAACATTGGAGATACAATTTTCCAATTCCACTAAAGCGAATTCTTTTAAAACATAACCATAAATATGTAACGCTTTGGCTTCCTTATAAGTAGCTTCGTCCTTTTCAAAAGTGATAAGAATGATTTTTGTGGATAAATTTTGATCAAGACATTTTTTGGCAATTTCCATTCCGGTCAAAAAAGGCATCCTAATATCCAAAATAGCAATATCTGGCTCATGTTCTTTGATAAGTTCAAACGCCTCCTTTCCATTGAAGGCACTTCCTAAAACGTTGTACTGTTTTTCAAGTAAAAAATCATTGAGACCTTTTAATATAAGTGGATGGTCGTCTGCGATGATGATAGAGGCGTGCATGTTGCGATTAATGAGGAATCAGTCTATAAAGATACTTACTTTATATGACACATTAAGAATAAGATTACATTTTAAGATATAAATATTTATTGTCGTAATCAATAATGGCCCGGGCATTTTTCAAAATATCGGCTCCAATGATACCATCAACCGGTTGTGCATTATGTGCAGTTAGGGCCAAATTGACATGTGTCAAATTAAATAGAATCAGTGCAACTTTGTCTTTTTTCCATTTCCCGATTTTCACTTTGTTCTTTTTCGAGATTTGGGTGAGCATATCGGTCGCGCCAGCTCCAGCAGCTTTTACTTCACTATCCTTGGCCTTTAGGTTAAAAGTTTCGATGGCCTCAAACCCCACACATGAACTTGAAGCGCCGGTATCCAAAATAAACAATCCTTTGACCCCATTGATAGTAGCTTTAATCTCAAAATGATTTGTTTTTGTAAGTCTTAATTTGATTTTGGTATAGCCTTTTTCAACAAGAAAATCTTTCAACGTTGTCATAATTTTATGTTTGTACAAATATAAAACGATTAATTTTGTAAAATGACAATTACCGACACCCACACTCATTTATATAGTGAAGCATTTGAGGAGGATAGACAAGAGATGATCAATCGTGCCATAAATGAAAATATTTCCCGTTTTTTCATTCCTGCCATCGATTCTGGCTATACTGATGCAATGTTTCAATTGGAAGCTGATTTCCCAAATCATATTTTTTTGATGATGGGGTTGCACCCAACCTCAGTGAAGGACAATTATAAAGAAGAACTCAATCATGTTGAAAAGATGCTTACCGAGCGAAAATTTTATGCGGTCGGCGAAATAGGTATCGATTTATACTGGGACAAAAGCACATTGCCAATTCAAATTGAAGCTTTTAAATATCAGATAAGATTGGCAAAAAAGTATCAACTTCCCATTGTAATACATTGCAGGGAAGCTTTTGATGAAATATTTGAAGTGCTCGAAGCTGAAAAAAGTGATGATCTGTTCGGAATCTTTCATTGTTTTACAGGAAATTGGAATCAAGCCCAAAAAGCTATCTCCTACAATATGAAATTAGGAATTGGAGGGGTTGTCACTTTTAAAAACGGTGGCATCGATCAATTTTTGAATCAAATAGATATAAAGAACATTGTTTTGGAAACAGACTCACCTTATTTAGCGCCCAATCCTTATCGTGGAAAGCGCAACGAAACTTCCTATATAATAAAGGTAATCGAAAAACTATCGGAACTCTATGGGCTATCCACCGAAAAAATTGCCGAAATTACCACACAAAACTCCAAAGACGTCTTTAATATATAGGTATGCCAAATTCACATCCAAAGATTTTATTGATATATACTGGCGGAACCATCGGCATGATAAAAGACCCTAATTCTGGTGTTCTTAAAGCTTTTGATTTTAGCAATATCTTAAAAAAGATACCTGAATTAAAACTATTGGATTGTGAAATCAAAACAGTATCATTTCAAAAACCGATAGATTCTTCTAATATGAATCCAAAATATTGGGTTCAGATTGCCGAACTAATAGAAACAAACTATGATGATTTTGATGGATTTGTGGTTTTACATGGAAGCGATACCATGAGTTACTCTGCGGCTGCTTTAAGTTTTATGCTCGAAAACTTAGCAAAACCGGTTATTTTTACTGGCTCGCAACTTCCAATTGGAGATTTGCGCACAGACGCCAAAGAAAACTTGATTACCTCCATTCAAATGACCTCGCAGCAACATAATGGAAAACCAATCATCAAAGAAGTTGGTCTATATTTTGAGTATAAACTTTATCGAGGCAACAGGACCACAAAAATAAACGCCGAGCACTTTGAAGCTTTTGAGTCTTTAAATTATCCTTGTTTGGCAGAATCTGGCGTGCACTTAAAAATATCGAAAGACCACTTATTGAAGCCTAATCCAAGAAAAAAACTGAAAGTCCATAAAATTTTTGACACCAATATTGCGCTAATTAAATTGTTCCCTGGGATTTCGAATTCTGTTTTGGAAAGTATTTTGAACACGCCCAACCTTAAAGGGATTATTTTAGAAACCTATGGTGCTGGAAATACAACGACCGATCCTTGGTTTTTGGAATTGATGAAGAAAACCATCAAAAAGGGATTACCTATCATCAACGTAACCCAATGCTCTGGAGGAAGTGTAATGATGGGGCAATACGAAACCAGTTCGCAGTTAAAAACTCTGGGAGTCATTTCAGGAAAGGATATTACCACAGAAGCGGCCATTGCCAAACTGATGTATCTTTTAGGGGAAAAAATCTCACCTAAATCCTTCAAAACCATATTTGAAACCTCTTTGCGAGGAGAAATGGTCTAAAATTAACGCTCAAAATTTTTTTGCCCTAAAAGTTTTTTCGTTATTTGGCAACGCAATTCAAATTGTAAAATTTAGAGAGGTGGCCGAGTGGTCGAAGGCGCACGCCTGGAAAGTGTGTATACCCCAAAAGGGTATCGAGGGTTCGAATCCCTTCCTCTCTGCAAAAGCAATTTTAAAAGGATATCCATGTCAACTTTAAAATTCTTTTGTAAAAAAATGAGAGTTTACTAGTGCTAATCAAAAGTGAACACAAAACTCTCTCCTGATATTTTATTTTTTAATTGCAATTTTTTTATATCTTTAACACATTAACTAATAAAATTAAGATCAAGAACAATGAAAAGACTATTTTCTATCCTTGCCATCGTAAGTTTCATGGCTTTCGGAAGTGTTGATGCAACTACAACTGCTAACACAATGTCAACGGCAACAACTGTTGCAACTTTAACTCAAGATGAAACAACTGATGCTCCAGCAGAGCCTGAACTTGGGTTTCATCAAGAATTAAAAAAGCGTTTTATTGAAGGAGGACCTGAATTCATGGGTATCGTTCTTCTTTGTTTAATTCTCGGATTAGCGATTGCAATCGAAAGAATCATCTTCTTGAACCTTTCCACAACAAACACAAAAAAGCTTGCTCAAGAAGTAGAAGATGCATTGAATTCTGGTGGTGTTGAAGCTGCAAAAGAAGTTTGCAGAAATACCAAAGGTCCAGTTGCCTCCATTTATTATCAAGGATTGGACAGAGTTGATGAAGGATTGGACGCTGTTGAAAAGGCTGTCGTGGCTTATGGTGGTGTACAAATGGGTCAGCTGGAAAAGAACGTCTCTTGGGTATCTTTATTTATAGCATTGGCTCCTATGCTTGGATTCTTAGGTACTGTAATAGGTATGATTATAGCTTTTGATAAAATCGAGGCGGCTGGCGATATGCAGCCATCACTTGTGGCCGGAGGTATAAAAGTGGCGCTTTTAACAACAGTATTCGGATTGGTTGTTGCCATGATTCTCCAAATTTTTTATAATTACATTATCGCTAAAATTGATAGTATCGTTAACGATATGGAAGATGCCTCCATTACATTAATGGATTTATTGATTAGACACAAGAGATAATAATTTTTAATAACACAAACGAATGGATTTATATAAACTCATTAAATATATTGCTTTGGCCTTGGGCATCATAGGTAGTATACTGGCCATTATGATCATGACCGGTTCCGAAAATGTTATAGACTACATATTATTTCTTACCTATGCAGTGCTTTTTATGATTATTGCATTGGTATTATTTTATGTAATCAAAGGCTTGTTAGCTGGAGATATTAAAAAAACCTTGATATCATTAGGGGTATTTTTTGGTATTATCATAATCTCCTACTTATTGTCTTCTGGAACAGATTTGAATCTGAAACCTTTTAACGATAAAGGATTGGGGATAACCGAAAGTGTATCCAAGTTTGTAGGGATGGGACTGTATGCCTTTTACTTCCTTATTATTGTTGCAATAATAGCAATGCTTTTTTCAAGCGCAAAAAAAATGTTTATCAGATAAATTATGGCAAAAAGAGCGGCACCAGAAGTTAATGCGGGTTCAATGGCTGATATTGCATTCTTACTTCTTATTTTTTTCTTGGTAACAACAACAATTGAAACCGATTCAGGGTTAAATAGAAAGTTACCTCCTATTGATGATACGGAAACTGAACCGCCCGTCATCAAGCAAAAGAATATTTTTACTGTTTTGATCAGCAGAGATAATCAAATGCTGGTCGAAGATGAATTGATGCAACTGAAAGATTTAAGAAAGGCAGCGATAGATTTCTTGGATAATGGAGGCGGAACAGGCGATGAAGCATGTAGCTATTGTAAGGGTCAGAGAGACCCAGCGTCTTCCGATAATCCCGACAAAGCCATTATATCGTTGAAGAACGAAAGGGAAACTACCTATTCAACTTATATTTCAGTACAAAACGAATTGGTGGCAGCCTATAATACCTTACGAAATAGAAGGGCACAAGAACTTTACGGATCCACATTGATTGAAATGGAAGCTGAATATGCCAACACACTGTCACCACAATTCAAAAGTGAAAAACTGAAAGAGAAAATTGAGAAGATAAAGATTGATTACCCACAAAAATTGTCGGAAGTACAATAATAATATAGAAAACTAAAATTATATGGGCAAGTTTAATAAAAAGAAATCTGGTGATGTACCAGCAATCTCTACGGCATCGTTACCTGATATTGTGTTTATGCTCTTGTTCTTTTTTATGGTGGCAACCGTAATGAGAGAAAACACATTAAAAATACAGAATATATTACCATATGCAGACCAAGTTGAAAAACTTGATAAAAAGGATTTGGTTATGTACATTTATGTTGGACAACCTCAAGAGCGCTATCAAGGAACAATGGGGAAGGAAAGCCGTATTCAGTTAAACGATAAGTTTGCAGAGGTTAGTGATATCAAAGCATTTCTTGCTGCAGAACGTGCTTCTAAAAGAGAAGAGTTAAGAGATTATTTAACGACTGCGCTGAAGGTTGATATGGATGCCAATATGGGTATCATCGGGGATATAAAACAAGAATTGAGAAAAGAAAATGCTCTCAAAATAAACTATACCACGCGTAAAGGCGACATATCAGAGAATAAGAATTAATTGTATTGCGATACAAACATAAAAAAATCCTGAATTTTCATTCAGGATTTTTTTTTAAACTTTGATCTTTATTTAAGGTGCCGGATTGGGAATGTCGTTATGCACTTTTTCTATCGCCTCAAGAACTTCCTGCTTTAAAGTGATATTGATGCTTTCGAAATTCTCCTTCAGTTGGACCATGTTTGTAGCGCCAATGATGTTACTAGTGATGAATGGGCGCTCGGTCACAAAGGCCAAAGCCATTTGTGCAGGTTCTAAGTTATGGTCTTTTGCAATTTTAAGATATCGTTTGGTCGCTTCTGTTGCATTTTCTGAACTGTATCTTGAAAACCGAGGAAACAATTTTAACCTCGAATTATCGGATGCAGTTTTATGGATATATTTTCCCGAAAGCACTCCAAATGCCATCGGTGAATAGGCCAACAGGCCAATTTGCTCCCGTATTGCAATTTCTGACATATCGCCTTCAAATACT
>JBGTDZ010000416.1:0-7567 GCA_041748055.1 Aquaticitalea sp. | reverse complement strand
ACGGGCTGCAAAAACCGGAAATAAAGATGCACAAAAAGAAGAGACTATACTCTTAACCATCAAATCTGCTCTGGAAGCTGGCAAATCCATCAGAGCTTTGGAGTTTACAAAAGAAGACTACGAAGAGTTTGTCAAACCTGCCCAATTCATAACCGAAAAACCGGTGATGTATATATGTAATGTTGATGAAGGCTCTGCAGCCACTGGGAATTCCTATGTGGACAAAGTTCGAGAAGCGGTCAAAGATGAAAAGGCTGAAATATTGGTCCTAGCGGTGGGAACAGAAGCAGATATCAACGAATTGGATGATTATGAAGAACGCCAAATGTTCCTTCAAGACATCGGATTGGACGAACCAGGTTCTTCAAAATTGATCCGTGCCGCATATCAACTATTAAAACAACAAACCTACTTTACTGCAGGTGTCAAAGAAGTGCGCGCTTGGACAGTTGAAGTTGGTGCCACTGCCCCACAAGCGGCAGGTGTCATCCATACAGATTTCGAAAAAGGCTTTATTCGTGCAGAGGTCATTGCTTATGACGATTATAACAATTTTGGCAGCGAAGCTAAAGTGAAGGAAGCTGGAAAGATGAGGGTGGAAGGGAAGAATTATATTGTAAAGGACGGCGACATAATGCATTTCTTATTTAATGTGTAAAGTTATATCAGCTTAGGCAACGGAGTGCAAACCTATATCAGCCTTATGGGAGACAAGACATTTTAAGATATCTCAACAATTGTCCTCCAAAATAACAGCATTGAACTGACCATTTTATTTTGTTTATGAAAATTATATCTGGTGCCTTCAAAATCATTCAGGTAAGAACACATTTTTGAGATTTTGGGGAGAAATACCACAACGATACATAAGTTCCATTTTGTAACGCCACAAATCTTTTGGGAAAGTTGGTGTAATAATTTCTGCTTAACAAATACATGACTTCATTATTTTCATTGAGAAATGATTTTCTAAAAAGGCAAGCAGAAAAAAAAAGCTGAATCTAACCTCTGCAAAAGATTTCGGTGAAGTTTCAAATTATATAATAAATAGTTATATTAGTTGCTGTAATTTTTTTACAAATAGTTCTAATATAATGAATATGAAATATAATATAAATGTCATTCTAATAACTTCAATGGTCATTCTTTTTTTTGGATGCATGTCAACTGATACAAAACCAGTCGTAGAAATTGAAGCTGGTAAAATAGGGATGATTGGCTATGGTCCCTTAACTTCACGAAAAGCGGTAGAGAAAGTCCTCGGAAGACCCTATAAAGATTCTATTTATTTTGTACATCTCGAAGATTATCAAAGAGTCTGGAATTTTGCGGGTAGCAACGACGATCCAGGGTTGCCAGAGGAACTCTTAACATATGATTCTTTTTATCTTAAAGCTAATGACACTATCCCTATAAAAAAAACATTGTATTTAAATATCGAGCCCAAAGCTACGGTCAATCTCAATTGTGTTCTATATTTCATCACTTTGGAGGAGATGGACAAGTTCGACGACATGGAACTAGGCTACGCCCGTATAGATGTGACCAATAACATTAAAGAATTTGACTTTAAGGGTGGCAGGGTCGTCGCCTATAAAGCACTGCCAGACTATATATATAATCCTGATACTGACAAAAAAATAAGCGTTATAGACAAAGAGTATGCAGACCAAGTTTTGGAGGCGTACGATAAGGTAGGTGAGGATTACAGGAAGGAATTTGATAATTCTACCGTTGCCTTGGACACCAGCATGGTGGCTAAGGTGATCAGAGTCAAAAAGAAAGAAAAAAAAGTAAACGAGTAGCTTAATTTTTAAATTAAGAGTTATCAGGGATAAAGTACTAAAATCAATGAAGTTTTTAAACTTGAATGCTACTTTCCAAGAATAAAAATTAAAAAACTTCATTACCAAAATGATTCATATCTTGAAGCTTGTAAACACTTTTATGATACCATCATATCCCATGAAACGGTGAATAAACTATTTTAAATTTGAGTATTATCTTGTGAATATCATTTCTTATTATTTTTATATCATATCATGGAAAACCCCACAAAGAAGTTGACACCTGATCAAAAGAAGGAAATGCTCGCAACTCTAATGGATAGGTTTCAAAAAAACATATATCGACATAAAGATATTCTATGGACGACAGTCGAAAGTAGACTGAAATCCAACCCAGACAAACTTTGGTCGCTTCATAAAATGGAAACAACAGGAGGTGAACCGGATGTCGTAAATAATTCAAAAAATAGCGATAAAATAGTGTTTTTCGACTGTTCACCCGAAAGCCCGATTGGACGCAGAAGCACTTGTTACGATGGAATAGCCCAGAATGCCCGAAAAGAAAACAAACCAAAACATAATGCTATGGAACTTGCTATGTTGATGGGAATCGAATTGTTGGACGAAGCACAATACCGAGATTTACAAGAATTTGGTGATTTTGATACCAAAACTTCGAGTTGGCTTAAAACACCTTCCAACATCCGAGATCTTGGTGGTGCCATTTTTGGCGATTTTCGATATAATCACGTCTTCGTGTATCATAATGGCGCCCAGTCATATTATGCTTCTAGAGGATTTCGCGGTGTGTTGGAGATGTAGTGGTGTGGCACATTTGAAAACCCAAAACAAAAAATTCGACCTAAAAAGATAAAAAGCGTAAAAACAAAAGTGACTGTCCAAATGAATCAAGATTGAATAAAGATTTTATCTTTAGAGGTGCTTAACCATAAAATAGTTAAACTCATAAAATAAAGTACCATATGAGCAGCACAAAATCGCCTCGGTATACCCACATAAAGCTTAATACAAGAATAATAAATAAAATGTCATACATTTATTAAACTAATCCTCATTCGGTCATAAAATTCTTTTAAAAAGCAAAACATCACATATAATGTCCATTGGAAAAAACATAGCTATAGAATTCGACGATTTCTCAAAAAATTATACCGATGATATGATTGGCTGTGTACCTCATTATCTTTCATTAGTTTACAGTTTTGTAAAATACCTACCTGCGAATTTTAAACCCAAATCAATTCTAGATTTAGGCTGTGGAAATGGAAACATAACAGCCCAACTCCTTTCTCATTTTCCAAAAGCCACGTTTACACTTGTGGATGCCTCTACCGAAATGATCAATCGATGTCGCAATCAGTTCAGTGGCCATGAATTTATTTATTCCAATACGTATTTCGATGATTTTATATTTAAGTCAGAAAGTTATGACCTAATCGTTGCTGGTTTTAGTCTGCACCACTGTGATAACACAGAGAAACAATCTATTTTTAGAAAGATAAATACTGCTTTAACAAAAGGCGGTATATTTTCGTGTAGCGACCTAATGATATCTAAAGACAATCCAGACCATCCAAAGCTTCTGGAACAATGGAATAAATTTGTCAATGCTAACTTTCCAGACACAAAAAAATGGACTTGGCTCATGGAACACTACGAAGCATTTGACAGACCTTCTGATTATCACGACCAAATAGAGTGGTTAAAGAATGCTGGATTTAACAACATTCAAACATCGTTCAAAAAAGATTATTGGGTGCATCTTCAAGCGGTAAAATAAAATTAGTGTATTTGATTATTTGAACTTTGCACTTAATTGAGAAGTTTTTGCTTCCATCTCAATACAAAGCTATACAAGCTTACAGCTATTTGGCACACAAAACATTGTTCCTCGTTCATTTAAAATTTATTCATATCTTTAAGAAAACATTAAATATCAACCATCATGAAAAAATTCATCATTGGCACTGTCATTGCCTTTATATGTTTCATTATATTTTATTATGTCTTTAAATTTGTTCTGGTCACTTCCCTTATAATAGCAGCGGTCGCCATCATACTTCCTCTTCTTTATTTTGTTTTCAAAAGAAAAAAAAGTGATTGATAACCAGCTTATTCAACCATTCAATAAATCTTCGGTTAACCTATGAATATATTCAACAACTAACAACCAATTGTTAATTACTTTAACTTACATCGGTATTAAGTTTTATGTTGATATGTTATATTAGCGACCAAGCTAAAAAGCATCATTTTTATGTATCAAGAAACCGAATATACCGAAGATAACATACGCTCTCTCGATTGGAAAGAGCACATACGTATGCGTCCGGGAATGTATATAGGGAAATTGGGAGATGGCTCTTCGCCAGACGATGGCATTTATATACTCTTAAAAGAAATCTTGGACAACTCCATCGATGAGTACGTTATGGGTGCAGGTAAGACAATTGAGGTGTCAATACAGGGCAATAAGGCAATGGTGCGTGATTTTGGTCGTGGCATTCCCCTGGGAAAAGTGGTGGACGTTGTTTCAAAAATGAATACTGGAGGAAAGTACGATTCCAAAGCCTTTAAAAAATCTGTGGGACTGAACGGCGTTGGTACCAAAGCTGTTAATGCCCTTTCTAGCTATTTCCGTGTGGAGTCCAACAGAGATGGGAAGTCGGCGTCCGCGGAATTTGAACAAGGTAATCTTAGCCATCAGGAAATGCTGGACGACACAGCGCGTCGAAAAGGCACCAAGGTATCTTTCATTCCTGACGAGCTCATCTTTAAGAACTACAAATACCGCAATGAGTATATTGAAAAGATGCTCAAAAACTATGTGTACCTCAACACAGGTCTCACCATTCTCTTCAATGGTGAGAAGTTCTATAGTGAGAATGGACTCAAGGATTTGTTACAGGAAAATATTACAGAATCAGATATGGATTATCCAATCATTCACTTAAAGGGTGATGATATTGAGGTAGCCATCACACATAGCAAAACACAATATAGCGAAGAGTACCACTCCTTTGTCAATGGCCAGAATACAACACAGGGTGGAACGCACTTATCTGCATTCAGGGAAGCCTTGGTAAAAACTGTCAGGGAATTTTATGGCAAAAATTACGAAGCCGCCGATATTCGAAAATCCATAGTATCTGCAGTTTCCATCAAAGTAATGGAACCGATTTTTGAAAGCCAGACCAAAACTAAACTGGGTTCCACGGATATGGGTGGCAAGTTGCCAACAGTTAGGACCTATATCAATGATTTTCTTAAAACATATCTTGATAACTATTTGCACAAAAATCCTGATACCGCCGAACGCATTCAACGCAAAATAATGCAGGCAGAACACGAGCGAAAAGAATTGTCAGGAATTCGCAAGTTGGCTAAAGACAGAGCAAAAAAGGCGAGTCTACACAATAAAAAGCTACGTGATTGCCGAGTGCACTTTGGAGATATCAAAAATGAACGGAATCTAGAATCTACCTTGTTTATTACGGAAGGGGATTCCGCATCAGGTAGCATTACCAAATCTAGGGACGTAAATACCCAGGCCGTTTTCAGTCTTAGAGGAAAACCTCTAAATTCTTACGGGATGAGCAAGAAGATTGTTTATGAGAACGAAGAATTCAATCTCTTGCAAGCGGCACTCAATATAGAGGAAACCATAGAAGATTTGCGTTATAACAACATTGTGATCGCCACAGATGCCGACGTGGATGGAATGCACATTCGATTATTGTTGATTACCTTTTTCTTGCAGTTTTTCCCAGAATTGATTAAGGAAGGCCATCTCTATATTTTGCAAACACCTTTGTTCAGGGTAAGGAATAAAAAAGAAACAATCTATTGTTATTCAGAACAGGAACGTCGTGATGCCATCGAAAAGTTGAAACCAAAACCCGAAATCACCCGATTTAAAGGGCTTGGTGAAATATCCCCAGATGAATTTGTTAATTTCATTGGTGAAAGTATCCGTTTGGATCCAGTGATGCTTGACAAGGACATGTCGATAGAAAATCTTCTGCAATTCTATATGGGCAAGAATACTCCTGACCGACAGGAATTTATCATTAACAATCTAAAGGTAGAACTTGACATTTTAGAAGAAGTCCCATGAGAACAAATAATTCGCAAGTAAAGAACGTCATCGTTTCGGTTTATTTTGTTTTGGTGGTACTGTCAATATTTTCGGCAACAGTATTCAATGCTTTCAAACATCTCACTCCAGATCCAATATTGACATTTATGGTGATTGCAATTGGCTTTGCTTTATTGTTCTTTCTGGTATACCGGATTTCAAAATATTTTGAATATGACAGTGATGGACTCAAAGTGGTGCTCATCAATAAAGGACTTCTACTAACGGAATATCTCAACTACCGGGAACATAAATTGGAGTTCGATAAAGATCGTTTGATAGCCTTCAAATTTAATGATTACATGATTTACAAAACTCTCGATATTTATGTGAAAGATCGAAATGGGGCAAAAAAAAAGGATACTTTTAACGTTACATTGGTCGCAAAAAAGAAACGGAGATATATTAGACAATCCTTAAGTAAAATGGTAAAGGCAAATGCAAACTAATAAAATCTTGACTAAACTTGGATAACGAAGAATCACATATCAATAATGAACAACCAACAGAAGGTTCCAGCAACGAGACCATCACAAGAGTCTCTGGTATGTTCGAAGATTGGTTTTTGGATTATGCCTCTTATGTGATTCTGGAGCGTGCTGTACCTGCCATTGAAGACGGTTTTAAACCGGTACAGCGCCGCATTATGCAGTCCATGAAAGATTTGGATGATGGTCGCTACAACAAAGTTGCGAATATTGTGGGCCAGACCATGCAATACCATCCACATGGTGACGCAAGTATTGGAGACGCAATGGTGCAGATCGGACAAAAAGACTTGCTTATTGACATGCAAGGCAATTGGGGCAACATTTTTACAGGCGATAGTGCAGCGGCAGCGCGTTATATTGAAGCGCGTTTGTCAAAGTTTGCCCTCGATGTGGTGTACAATCCAAAAATCACCGAATGGCAAAGCTCATATGATGGCCGTCGCAAAGAGCCTGTAAATCTACCCGTGATGTTTCCTTTGCTCTTGGCACAAGGAGGGGAAGGAATAGCCGTGGGTTTGTCTACCAAAATCTTGCCCCATAATTTCATCGAGCTCATAGATGCATCCATCAAACATTTGAAGGGAAAGAAATTCACTTTGTTTCCAGATTTTCCAACCGCAGGAATAGCAGATTGCAGCGACTATAAAGATGGCTTTCGAGGTGGTAGGATTCGTGTAAGGGCAAAGATTTCACAACTTGATAAAAGCACCTTAAACATCAGTGAGATTCCATTTGGAACCACAACGACCTCCTTGATTGATTCTATTTTAAAAGCCAATGAGAAAGGGAAAATCAAGATTAGGAAAATTGAAGACAACACAGCCGCACAAGTTGAGATTTTGGTGCATCTTCCGGCTGGAATTTCTCCCGATAAAACCATTGATGCCTTATATGCCTTTACAAACTGCGAAAATTCCATTTCGCCATTGGGCTGTGTGATCGAAGACAATAAACCATTGTTCGTTGGGGTCACTGAAATGCTTCAGCGGTCCACAGACCATACAGTGGAACTGTTGAAATCCAATTTGGAGATTAAACTGGATGAGTTGGAAGAACAATGGCACTTTGCTTCATTGGAACGTATTTTTATCGAAAACAGAATTTATCGCGATATAGAAGAAGAAGAAACT
>JBGTDZ010000415.1:0-4402 GCA_041748055.1 Aquaticitalea sp. | reverse complement strand
CTTGAGAAATTCAAAAGAGGTGAATTGGTAGAACCAAAAAAACAGATTGTTTATTATATAGACAGAGCGACTCCAGAGAAGTGGAGAAAATATCTCAAACAAGGCATCGAGGATTGGCAAGTGGCTTTTGAAGCCGCCGGTTTTAAAAATGCCATTATTGCCAAAGACCCTCCTACTATCGAAGAAGACCCAGAATGGAGCCCGGAAGACAGCCGTTATTCCGTGGTTCGTTATTTGGCATCACCTATCCCAAATGCCAATGGTCCCCATGTGAGCGACCCAAGGAGCGGTGAGATTTTGGAAAGCGACATCAATTGGTACCATAACGTCATGACCCTACTGCGCAATTGGTTTTTTGTACAGACAGCAGCAATCAATCCGGACGCACAAGGTGTGAAATTTAAAGACGAAATCATGGGACGTTTGATTCGTTTTGTATCAGCACATGAGGTTGGGCACACAATTGGTTTGCCACATAACATGGGAAGCAGCGTTGCCTATCCCGTGGATAGTCTGCGTAGTGCTTCGTTTACTCAAAAATATGGAACGGCACCCTCCATTATGGATTATGCGCGCTTTAATTATATAGCTCAGCCGGAAGACAAAGGAGTTGCCTTAATGCCAGACATTGGTCCTTATGACAAATATGCCATTGAGTGGGGATACAGACCCATTTTAGAATCAAAAACTGCAGAAGATGAAAAGAAAACATTGGATAGCTGGATATTAAAACATGCTGACGATCCAAAATACCGTTTTGGAAGACAACAGAGTGGCGGCGTTATCGACCCAAGCAGCCAGACGGAAGACTTAGGTGACGATGCTGTAAAAGCAAGCATGTATGGAATTGCAAATATGAAACGTATCATTCCAAACCTCATCAAATGGACTGCCGAAGATGGCAAGGAATATGACGATTTGGAGACCATGTACGAGCAATTGCTTGGGCAGTTCAACAGATACATGGGACATGTTGCCTCAAATATTGGTGGCGTTTACGAATACTATAAAACCTATGACCAAGATGGTGCGGTTTATACCCATGTGGACAAAACAAAACAGAAAGCAGCAATGGATTTCCTGCAAAAACAATTGTTCGAAACCCCGGAATGGATGATTGACAATAACATCTTCAATAAAATTGAAAGCGCTGGAAACATTGAACGTATCCGTAACATGCAAACCAGAACCTTAAACAATATTCTTGATTTTGGAAGCATGGCGCGAATGAGTGAAAATGAAACCATTAATGGAAAAGAGTCTTATGGTTTGTTGAATATGATGCAGGATTTAAGAAAAGGTATTTTTAGTGAATTGAACAGCGGAAAAGCAATAGATCCGTACAGAAGAAATCTTCAACGCGCCTATATTGAAAGAATGCACTATTTGATGACAAAAGATCAGGAACCTGTTAATGATCAAATCAGACGGTTTGTATCCAGAACAAATGTGGACGTGAACCAGTCGGATATCAGGGCAGTCACCAGAGCCGAATTAAAAAGTTTGGAAGGTGCCGTCAGATCAGCATTGGGTCGTAGCGGAGATGCGATGAGCAGAATCCATTTACAGGATGCCCTGGAGCGGATTGATGCTATCCTAAATCCAAATGGATAATTATCTGGAAATAAAATATTATAAAAATGCTCCTAAAATAGGGGCATTTTTATTTTAAAATGGAATTTATTTCTGTGATATACTTTTCGAACTCAATCAAATTATTATGGTTGCCTCCATCAATTTGAACAAATGTACCTTGTCCTGGTGGCAATGTCTCAAACAATTTCTTTCCAGATTCAAAAGGCACCACCCCATCATCAGTACCATGAAAAATTGCAATTGGACATTTTACTTCATTCAAAAATTGATAGGTGGGAAACTGGTATTTCAATAGATATCTTACAGGGAAAAACGGGAATCGGTAGCTTGCAACATCTGTCATGCTATAAAAAGGGGTTTCCAGTATCAGCTGTTTTGGCTCATTATTGGATGCCAAATGTGCGCCGATTCCTGTTCCTAGAGAACGGCCGTAAATGATAATATGTGATTCCTGATATTCATTCAAAAGATGATCATAACATAATTGGGCATCCTCATACAGGGCTTGCTCGCTTAACATGCCTGTGCTTTTTCCGTAAGACCTGTAATCCATAATAAAAACATCATAATTTTGCTCCACAAAAAATTCGGCAATAATTCCCCAACGCGACAGATCGCCAGCATTTCCATGAAAATATAATATAACCCCTTTAGGTTTTCTAGACTTAAAATGAATGGCATTGATTACTGCTTCGTCTTCAGTTTTTAAAAACACTTCTTCAAATGGTTGTGAAAACTGATAGGTATAATCCATTGCCAATACCGTTGGGTGAAATAACATTCTTTCTTGGATAAAATAAAGCAGTGTAGCAATCATAACATAAATACCCAATAGAATGAGAACTGTTTTTTTAAGTTTTCGGATGTGTTTGTTTTGTACTGTGCTGGACATGGATACTTGTGGTTGTTAGGTCAAGGGGTTGCGATTTTGGGTTGAGGATGTCATCGAGCATAAGATGATAAGATTCAAAATTATTAAGATTTTTATGGCCTCCACCAATAACAGTATGAAGTTTTGTGCGTTTCGGATTTATCTTGGAGAGTTTTACACTTGTACTGTATGGTATCAACCTATCATTGGTGCCATGAATAATGTGGATGGGACATTGCACATATTTTAACCATTTATACGTGGGCAAAGGATATTTAATCAGTAATGATAAAGGCATGAATGGCGCATATCTCTTGGTCACATTGGTTAAGCTGTAGTAAGGTGCATCCAGAATGAGGATTTTAGGATTGTTCATCGAAGCGAGTTTGGCAGCAAAACCTGAGCCCAACGAACGTCCATACAGAATGATCCGATCCTCGGTGGTCAATTCTTTTAACTTGTTATAAACTTCCTGTAAATCCCGTTTGATGGCTTTTTGGGAACGTCTTCCGGTGCTTTTTCCAAAGCCTCTGTAATCGACCATCAAAACGTTGTAGCCATGCCGTGTAAAATCGACCGCAAACTTTCCCCAGCCTTTAATACTTTTGGAATTTCCTTTTAAATACAACACAACACCCTTACTTTCACCATTTGGCATAAATCGTATCCCATTAATGGTGGCACCGTCCCTAGTATGCAAATTGTGCTCTTCAAATTCCTGGTTTTCATAATTGAACTGAAAATCCTTCGGAAGCTTTTCCGGTTTGAACAACATATAATCCTGCAAATAATAAAGTGCAATGCTGACTGCAATGTAAATGATTAAAACAGTAATTAAGGTTGATAACCAATAGACCATTTGGACGGTATTTGTTCATACAAGATATAAAAAAAGGCATTAGCTTTTTCTAAGACCCTTTTAAATCATCAATCCATTTCAACATATTTCGAAATAGGGATATCATTAATGAAAACATTTTCCAGAACCCCTTCACCCTTTAGCACATGAACCAAGGCATATGTATCATTGGGCAATGAATCTTGTTGGGCTTCGTTATATGCTATTTCCGCATCATAGGCTTTGGTTTCGTTCATATAGAATTCATTGAAAGGGTAAGTGAAGTAAACCATCTGCTCATGAGCATTATACCAATCTATCTTTGCAGTGACATAAGCTGTTGATTCGGGTTCATCCCTGACAACATTCGTGGCTTTAACAAATCCGAGGCTATCCTGTTTTAACATTACATGAACAATTTCATTCCGCTTCCATGTGGAATCATTACTAGGAACATGGTTTTGCTCGTAATTCAAATAAATATACTTACCTTTAAATGGGTCAGAAGGATCAATTGGTTGTGTCCTGAACTTATAGGCTGCCCCTGTTTTGAGAATGGCTTCCTGATCAAGAATCATTTTTGCGGGAATAATGAGTTGCGCCAATGCAACAAGAAGGAATATGGAGAATAAATAAATAGATTTCATGGTTTAATTTTTAGAGTTGATTACTGTTTTCTTTCTTTTAAGCATCACATAATTTGTCAAAAAGAAGCCAATTCCAACCCCCACAAACAGCAGCCCTCTAACAATAAAACTCATATCCGTATCAAAGAATCTGCATATCACCAATGCTGTGATTATGAACAAACCATAGTTGAGGATTCCAAAATGGTACTTATCGATTCCTATTTTGATGGTCACCAATCCTAATGTCAACACTAGGATGTTAACCAATATCGTTGGGATTAAATGATTCGTCATACCTATAAAAAACAGAATTGTAAACAAGATGAATACGAATTGGAATAAGTTAAACCCTTTAACCCATTTTTTTAAATAGGGATAAACTAAAATGGCTATGGAAACAATAAATAGAGCCAGCGCGATAAAAAACTCCTGTGAAAACATGACCTCTCTTTCGATACTAGATTCCCA
>JBGTDZ010000414.1:0-3093 GCA_041748055.1 Aquaticitalea sp. | reverse complement strand
AATTGTAAATACTGTTGGAAATTGAACCCAGGTGATTGAATCATACTAAGAATAAAAAATTGTTTATGTGTTGAACACTATTTCGCGTGGAGTCTCTGAGGATCCTATAATTGTCGACTAAAAAGACGAAATAGTTTCCTGCTGATTGAACCAACTGAAAAGATTTTCCCTTAAACTTTGATTTAAGGACTATCAGTGTTTATGGCAAGTTCCAGCATATAGCGAAATTTTACATGATCCATTGTGTTAAACCATGAAGTCAGCTGTACCTAATGAAATAGGCATCATAGCTACTTTGCCACCAACTGCAACAACATCACCACCCCAAGATGGGCTAGTACTTGCTAAAGCGTTTGGTGCTGTAAGATTAGGAGCTAAGAAATGTGTTTTTTGAATCCACTGAGCAAAAATTGGTTGTAATTGAATAGCCGTATCTGAGAACATATCAGCTGGACGACCTAACGCACTTAACGGTTAAACTAGAGCCCGAGTTACCCCGGAAACCCCGTCGACAGATCCGGACTTGAGACTTTCACCTCATCCGGCTCCTGCTAATAAAATAAATTGTTAAAGTCAAGTAAAGAAGTGGATGTAATAAAATGAAGCAACTAGAGAAAAATATAACTAAATAAATAGTTAAACCACATTGTTTAGTGTTAGTTTTGTTGTTGGTTTTGCAGCTGTCATATGTTGAGCTGTTTTCTCTTTATGGCATTGTTTGTGCAGTAGTTGTAGGTTGTGGTAAAAGTTACAGCCTTGTTTTGACTTTGGTATAATGTGGTCAAGGTCTACTCCGTCATTAATATTTATACGTGAATTACACCAGGGACAACGCCCTTTTTGTCGTTTTAATAAGAGTTTTTGACTATACGAAAAACCGCCATATTCCAGAGTTCGCCATTGCCAATAGGTTTCGTCGCCATCATAAATAGAGGCTTCAGAGCGTATTTTTATATGGGTTTGACTTTCTGTCCAAGAGAATAAGGGTAGAAAATTCGCGTGTATGATTCCTTGAGTAAATTTACTAGTTCCTACTAAAATCCAATTATTATTGTACAGTTTCCCTTTGTAATTGTATTGGTTTCCCGACGGAAAATATTTTTCTTTAATGGAATGTCGATTGTTTTTCCTATCTCTACGAAAAACCCATGATCGAAGCATATTATATGTCAGGTGATCTAGCTTCTTAAACGTTTCACTGCATTCACAAATAGAATAGTAATTACACCATCCTGTGATGATGGGTTTTAATATTTTTATTAATTCGTAAGTTGAGATTGATCGATTATTCCTAAGAATTGTACCAATTTTATTTGTTATATTTGTAACAGCAGATTTATTTGGGTAAATTTTTATACGCATTCGGTTGTATCTTTTTATGTTTATAAAATGAAATCCGAGGAATGAGAAACCATTTGTAGAACAAACAATAGTGGTTTTGTTTTCGTTTAATTGGAGGCCAGAAGTTTTCTCTAACCATGTTGCGAGTTGTTGTTTTATTTCTATTAAATAGTGTTTATTTTTATGAATTACGACAAAGTCGTCAGCGTATCGAATAACGGCTAAGGATTGCATTTTGTCTCGTTTGCTCATAGGTTTCCCATCAGGACTTGGTTTAGTTGCGATCCAGTCCTTTAAATAGTTTTCCATTCCATGGAATGCGATGTTGGCTAGAAAAGGTGAGAGTATACCACCCTGAGGAGTTCCGATTTTGTTCCGTTGAATTTTGTGTTCTGATTCTGGTTTAAAGTTTGATTCGATAATACCTGCTTCTAACCAAGATTTAACTTGTTTTTCGATAGCGGGTATAGTAGCTAGTTTATTCAATAGATACTGATGGTTAATGTTGTCGAAGCAATCTTTTAAGTCCGCATCTAGTACATACTTTTTAAAATCGGGTTTATTTCTCCCCAACCTTAGGTGTCCAAAAATTGAAACAACTGCATCATGACAGCTACGTCCTGGGCGAAAGCCGTATGAATTGGGTTCAAATTTCGCCTCCCATTCTGGTTCAAGCGCTAATAAAACTAAGTATTGTTTGGCTCTATCTTTAATAATGGGAATTCCCAGAGGGCGTTTTTCGGACTTTCTCCCCTGCTTTTGCATTGGCAAAAGTGGTGTTGGGATGTATACTCTTTTGATTGGTTTAGCAGTTCCATCAACCTTTAGCTGTTGAACTAATTTAATCTTTTTTTCATCTGTGTTGTAAATTTTGTTGTCAATGCCAGAAGTCTTTTTGCCTTGATTTTCAGTTGTTACCCGTCTTACCGCCAATAATTTGGCATCAAGACTGTTAATTATTATGTTTTGTAAAAACATAACTTTGCTTCTATTATTTTCTTTACTTGCTTTGTAAATACGTCGTTGGCATCTATTGATGCGATTTTGGACTTTGTCCCATTCAATATTTTTCCACGCAATGTTATTGCTCATATGTAACCTTCGACTATATATCAATTTTATTTTATTAACTTTTAATACGTCAGCGTATATTAGACACCCCTATAGCATCTAATCCTTTGCTTCTTATTAAAATCCATAACTTTTATAGTATTAGGATATGGCTTACCCCTCCTTAATAATTCATAATAATTTTAAGGAACAAATAAAAGTCTTCCGCTGTTCCATATGTTAAACTTATGATGATTTAGACTTATACACTATACGATGAGAGCCTTATAAGATATAAGGATTTCTAGCTGTTTATTACGACAAAAATAAACAGACTCTCTAGAGAGACGGGTTTAAATCGTTCATCTACTATCTTATATTTCGATTAATAATCATTCAGTCGATAGATCATACTTAAGTATAGTATAGACTGTTGTCTATATTTAGGATAGTCATATCATCGATCCAATATCTTTGCTGAATTTCCTCATGCCACAAGTAATTAAGATATTGGAGACAGTCCTAGACGACTGTAAGGGCTTTCACCTTGTAACACACAGTTGATTGGTTGCATATGTTGCAACCTCCCCCGATTTCATTAAACATTGCTATTTGTTTAACTTATACGGAACACGTCGCACTATCGTTATGAATATATAATCCAAAACTATGGAAGCCTAAGAAAATACATACCCAGTTTAA
>JBGTDZ010000413.1:0-4710 GCA_041748055.1 Aquaticitalea sp. | reverse complement strand
GTAGCCCGTAGGGGAATCGAACCCCTCTTACCAGGATGAAAACCTGGCGTCCTAACCGATAGACGAACGGGCCATTTGATTTATTTCAAATGAGCTCACAATGTTTCATTGCGGTTGCAAAAATACAACTATTTTTAAATGTTGCAACACCTAGCTATTTATTTTTGATAAAATTTTAATAAGCCTTTGCAAACAGTACTCTTCGATCGGAAGGTTTACCAGAAAAAACACAAATTCCTCTCTCATTTTTAGCATTAAAAGGAATACAACGAATGGTTGCTTTGGTCAAGTCCTTAATTTTTTGTTCTGTTTCTGTAGTTCCATCCCAATGGGCAGAGATGAATCCTGTTTTGGTATCCAACACCTTTTTAAATTCGTCAAAAGTTGCTACTTCGGTAATGTGATTGTTTCTAAAATCCAATGCTTTATTAAATAGCGCCTCTTGAATTTGGCTCATCAAACCAATTACAGTTTCCACTAAAATATCAAGGTTCACAATTTCTTTGGTCAAAGTATCCCTTCGGGCCAACTCAACAGTTTTGTTTTCCAAGTCTTTTGGACCAATTGCAATTCTTAATGGAACACCTTGCAACTCATATTGTGCAAATTTAGCACCTGGTCGATGAGTGGTTCTACTGTCATACTTGCAAGAAATACCCATAGTTTTAAACTCTTGAATAAGGTTGTTGGCCAATTGAGAGATTTCATCCAACTGCTCATCAGTTTTATGAATTGGTACAATTACCACCTGAATCGGAGCCAAATTTGGAGGTAAAACCAAACCATTGTCATCACTGTGCGTCATAACCAAGGCTCCCATCAATCTAGTAGAGACGCCCCAGGATGTAGCCCAAACATAGTCCAACTTGCCGTCTTTATTTGTGAATTTTACATCAAAAGCTTTGGCAAAGTTTTGACCAAGAAAATGGGACGTTCCGGCCTGCAAAGCCTTTCCGTCTTGCATCAAGGCTTCAATGCAATAGGTTTCTTCAGCTCCTGCAAAACGCTCACTTTCGGTTTTGATTCCTTTTATCACCGGAATGGCCATAAAATTTTCAGCAAAATCAGCATAAATGTTGTTCATTTGTTCTGCTTCGGCAATGGCCTCGCCTTTCGTCTCGTGTGCTGTATGTCCTTCTTGCCATAAAAATTCTGCAGTCCTCAAAAATAATCGAGTACGCATTTCCCATCGCACCACATTCGCCCATTGGTTGATTAAAATAGGTAAATCTCGATAGCTTTGAATCCAACCTTTGTAAGTACTCCAAATGATGGCTTCGCTTGTAGGTCTTACTATTAATTCTTCCTCCAATTTGGCCTCAGGATCCACCCTTAATTTTCCAGGATTATCAGGATCATTCTGCAATCTGTAATGAGTGACAATAGCACATTCTTTTGCAAACCCTTCAGCGTTCTTTTCTTCGGCCTCAAATAGACTTTTTGGAACAAACAATGGAAAATAAGCATTTTGATGTCCGGTCTCCTTAAACATTCTATCCAATTCTGCTTGCATTTTTTCCCAAATCGCATATCCATAAGGTTTGATTACCATGCAACCTCGAACAGCTGAATTCTCGGCTAAATCAGCCTTCACAACCAATTCATTATACCATTTAGAATAATCTTCCTTTCTTGTAGTGAGATTTTTGCTCATTGTCAGCATTTTGGCACACAAATTGTGCTTATGTTAAATAAAAAAATAGTTGGACAAAACTAACTATTTTTGTATTGTTCAACAATTAAATTAAAGAGATATGCAATTTAAAACTTACTTAAAATCGAAATTGCCATTATATCTTGCTTTGAGCTCGGTGTTTATGCTGGCTTCTTGTGGATCATACCAAAATGTTGGTAATGATAATGATGGTATTTATGGTTCTTCCAATTCGGACAATGGTACTTCTGCAGAAACAACTACAACTACAAATAACAACGGTTATTACAAAGAGTATTTTGAAGCAAAATCCCAGAAATATGAAAATATAGCTAATGACGATAATGTGATTTTTACAAATATCGATGATTATGAGGGAACTTATAATCAAGCAACTGGTGAAATTGAATATCAAGAAGGTTATGCAGGTTGGGGACAGGATTCGGATAACGTGACAATCAACATTTACGATAATAATTGGGGATGGAATAATTGGGGATATGGATATTACAACCCTTGGGGTTGGTATGGCGGTTGGGGATACGGTTGGAACAATTGGGGCTGGTATGGCGGTTGGGGTTATGGTTGGAACAGCTGGGGTTGGAATGCAGGATTTGGATGGTGTGCTCCCTATCCAGCCTATGGAGGATATTATGGTTATAATAATGTTGCCTACAACTCAACTAGAAGAGGAAGTGATAATATACGCTATTCGGGAAGAAATAGTTCACAATATAATGATAGCGGGAGAAGTGATATCACCCGAAGAAATTCATCTGTGAGAAGTTCATCAACTTCTATAAGAAATTCAAATTCTTCTAGATATAATCCTGCAAATAGTGTAAGATCAAATACACAGTTCAATAGATCAAACTCCACGAATAGAGCAAATTCTAATATGAGAAGCAATCGTTCTAACAATGGAGTGAATGCCACAACAAGAAACGTTAATCCTTCAAATTCAAGAGTAAATACGCCTACTAGGTCTTCAAGTTCACCATCAGTAAGAAGCTCGAGCCCTTCAAGTTCTTCCTCAGGAGGAACAAGTAGAAGTTCAGGTGGTGGTGGGTCTTCTTCTAGGAGAGGTGGTCGTTAAAAAAAGCTATAAAATATAATTAAGTTATTATGAAAAAGTTAAATTTACTATTCATAGGTGTCTTTTCCATGTCGAATGTTATGGCTCAAGATATTACAGATGCAGTGAGATATTCAATGGATGAAGTACAGGGTACAGCTCGCTTTGTAGGTATGAGCGGTGCATTTGGGGCCTTGGGTGGCGATATGTCTGCCGTTAGTATTAATCCTGCTGGTTCTGCTATATTCAGTGATAGCCATACCTCATTTTCTTTGTCGAACCTAAATATAAATAATGATGTTACTTATTTCAACGGTTTTAATTCTTCTTCCGAATCAAAATTTGACTTAAATCAAGCTGGAGCTGCTTTCGTGTTTAAAAATAACAATCAAGATAACAAATGGAAAAAATTTGTGTTAAGTGTTGCTTATGATAAAACATCAAATTTTGAGAATAATTGGGTGGCTTCCGGAACGAATTCAAATTTTGGCACCATTGGGAACTATTTTTTAAATTATGCCCAGGGCCTGCGATTGGATGAAATTTCTGCACTCCCAGGTGAAAACTTTGCAGATGCTTATTCGGAAATTGGTAACATTTATGGTTTTGGCCATCAACAAGCGTTTTTGGGTTATGAATCCTACATTTTAGAACCTGATGCCAATACTGATGAGAATACCGGTTATTCCTCCAATATTGTCGGAAATAATTTTAATCAAAGATATGCCTATGTATCCACAGGATTTAACGGAAAGTTCGCATTCAACTTTGCGTCTCAGTATGGTGATAATTTATTTTTTGGCCTGAATCTTAATTCGCATTTTTTAAATTATGAGCGTGCTACTTTTTTTAATGAATCAAATTCCAATGCAGAATCATTAGTGTCCAATGTTTACTTTGAAAATTATCTTGCCACCATTGGGTCGGGTTTCTCTTTTCAATTAGGGACGATTGCAAAATTAACCGATGAATTTAGAGTAGGAATTACTTATAATTCCCCAACATGGTATACAATAGCCGAAGAAACAAGTCAGTATTTATCGGCAACAAGAGATGACGGAATTTCGAATGTCACTCAGGTCATTAATCCCAATATAATAAACATCTTTCCTGAATATAGGCTGCAAACTCCTGGAAAATTAACCGGCAGCTTGGCATATGTATTCAGTGAGCTAGGCCTGATAAGTTTTGATTATACAAGAAAAGATTATGGTAATACTAAGTTCAAACCAACTTCCGATGCCTATTTTACATCCCAAAACAATATCATTAATGATAATCTGAAGGTTGCTTCTTCCTATAGAATCGGTGGTGAATACCGTTATAAGCAATTAAGTTTTAGAGGCGGTTATCGCTTGGAAGAGAGTCCTTATGAAAACGAAGAATATTATGGCGATTTGAATGGATATTCTTTGGGATTGGGATATAATTTTGGAAACATCAAATTAGATTTGGCGTTAGACCGATCAAACAGAACAGGAGATTATCAACTTTACACTGTTGGTTTAACAGATGCGGCAACCATGGATTCCAAAAATACCAATGTGACTCTGACACTCGGTTTTAACCTATAAAAATGAAATTATTCTCATTAAAGCACTTCCTTTGAAGTGCTTTTTTTTTGTATACCATTTACTGAAAAAAAATTAGATTTTTAGTAATGCATTAGAACTTTTCAATGCATCAATTCCAAAAAGCACAAGATTCCAAAATCCATATAAAAGGTTAATTTTCAATGATGCTTGATTAATCGCTACATCCAATCACACAACGCAAAAAAAATGCTGAACATTAATTCAGCATTTTTTAATGCAACGAATTTATAAAATTATCTTTTCAGTGTAAAATGTGACCTGAACTGTTTCTGCATCCCTGTCGATGGCTCGTTATACTCCACCGAGAACCAGTAGTCATTGCTGGGCATCAGTTCCCCATTGTAGGTCCCGTTCCATCCCTGTCCCGACGGGCTGATCTGCTTGAG
>JBGTDZ010000412.1:0-2114 GCA_041748055.1 Aquaticitalea sp. | reverse complement strand
GCACAGATGAATCTAGTCCTAAAAATACCACGCTATATTTTAGTTTGCTTTTGGAAACTAAAGATTTATTAACTGCAACCATGCTTCTTCTTGAAGAGTATCATAACGCACATGATAGCTCGGTGCCGCCAGCTATTATACGTCCAATTAAAGAAGGAAGAAAGTGATAGTGTTTCTTTCTTTATTTTGAAATAAAATAGGAAAAGGCATCTCATACATATAAGATGCCTTTATTTATCACTTAAAATTGCCTTATTAAGACCCACACATCAAACAATCATCACCTTCCGCTTCCTTCGATTGGGCTATTAGAGCTTTCATCTCTTGAGTGGTCATGGGTTGTACTTCAGTGTTTTCCTTTGCAAATTTTGCAGCGGCTTTTGCGGCTTGTTTTTGTTTGTTTATTACCGTTTCATCTACCTCAACTATTTCGGCAATCTCGGCAGCCACAGGCTCTTGTTTTTTGACATTGTCCAATGTAAATTTAATGGCATCGACCGCACTTTTGGTCCTTAAATAATACATCCCTGTTTTTAAGCCGCTTTTCCAAGCATAGAAATGCATGGAGGTCAATTTCGCCATGGTAGCACCTTCCATAAATAGATTGAGCGATTGCGATTGGTCAATGAAGTAACCTCTATGGCGTGACATGTCGATGATATCTTTCATGCTCAATTCCCAAACAGTTTTATACAATTCTTTGATGTCTTGTGGAATTATATCAATATTTTGTACTGAACCATTAGCTCTCATTATTTCCTGCTTTACAGTTTCATTCCATAGACCTAATTCAACCAAATCTTCCAATAAATGTTTGTTAACAATAATAAACTCTCCAGACAATACTCGACGTGTGTAAATATTGGAAGTATAAGGCTCAAAACATTCGTTATTTCCTAGAATTTGTGAGGTGCTTGCAGTTGGCATCGGCGCTACCAATAATGAATTTCGAACGCCATGTTTCTTAACTTCCTTGCGAAGTTTGTCCCAATCCCAATTGCCGCTCAATTCCTCATCTTTGATTCCCCACATATTGTGCTGGAATTCTCCATTGCTGATTGGCGACCCTTTATATGTCTGATATGGGCCATCTATTTGAGCTTCCTCCATACTTGCAGTTACAGCGGCATAGTATAGGGTTTCAAAAATATCCTGATTGAGTTGTTTTGCTTCATCACTGGTAAAAGGCATCCGCAACAAAATAAAGGTGTCTGCCAATCCTTGAACTCCCAAACCAATAGGTCTGTGACGCATGTTTGAATTCTCAGCTTCAATCACTGGATAATAATTTCTGTCAATGACCCTATTCAGGTTTTTAGTGACCCGTTTTGTTATTTTGAACAGTTCTTTATGGTCGAATTCTCCATTTTTCACAAACATTGGCAAAGCAATCGATGCCAAATTACATACAGCAATCTCATCTGGTGAGGTGTACTCCATGATCTCTGTACACAAGTTTGAAGAACGGATAGTTCCCAAATTCTTTTGGTTAGACTTTCTATTGGCTGCATCTTTATACAACATGTATGGTGTACCAGTCTCAATTTGGGATTCCAAGATTTTCTCCCAAAGTTCCCGCGCCCTAATGGTTTTGCGTCCTTTTCCTTCAGTTTCATACTTCGTGTATAAAACCTCAAATTCCTCACTGTGTACATCACACAAGCCTGGGCATTCGTTCGGGCACATCAAGGTCCATAAGGCATCGTCCTGTACACGCTTCATAAACAAATCGGAAATCCACATCGCATAAAACAAATCCCTAGCACGCATTTCTTCCTTTCCGTGATTTTTCTTTAAATCCAAAAAGTCGAAAATGTCGGCATGCCATGTTTCCATGTAAATAGCAAAACTTCCTTTTCGTTTTCCGCCACCTTGATCTACGTAACGCGCAGTATCGTTGAATACTTGAAGCATTGGCACGATGCCGTTACTGGTGCCGTTGGTGCCAGCGATGTAACTTCCCGTCGCTCTGATATTGTGTATAGACAAGCCGATACCACCTGCCGATTGCGAGATTTTAGCTGTGTTTTTCAAAGTGTCATAAATCCCATCGATGCTATCATCTTTCATGGTCAACAAGAAACAGGATGACATTTGTGGTTTAGGTGTTCCAG
>JBGTDZ010000411.1:0-2902 GCA_041748055.1 Aquaticitalea sp. | reverse complement strand
ATTTGGATGCAGACCATTGGTCATTCCAACAGCCGTTAGGATGGAATCGATGGAAAAAATAAAATCAATCAGCATGATTTGCACAATTGCCTGGGATAAGGATTTTATTTTTTTACTTTTCAATTCATTTTCATCATGTTTAGGTTCTTCAACTTTCTCGCGTATTTCCGAGGTGCTTTTAAAAATCAAGAATAAGCCACCTCCAAGCAAAATAATGCCTTGCCAACTCAAGGAGGTGTTCAACCAACTGCTCTCAAACGTATAAAATGGCTCTTGCAAACCAATTAAAAAAGAAACAAAGAAGAGCAAAATAATGCGTTGCAACATCGCCAGCATCAAACCGATATTTGTTGCCTTTACTCTTTGGTGTTCAGGCAATTTGTTGGCAGCAATGGAAATGAACACAATATTGTCAATGCCCAAGATGATTTCTAGGAAAGTTAGCGTCAAAAGCGCAAAAATGGCGTCACTGGTCAAAAGAAAGTCTAACATATCAATTTATTTTTTTGGCGATGCCTTTCTCAACGCGTTTTTTCTTGTTCCCCGGAGCCACTGCTAGGCTATATTCAAAGGTGTAAGAATCCTTGGTAGTGCTCAGAATTTTCATATGGATTGCCTTTTCCTCCGCTTTGCTTTTTGGGTTGATTTTGGTCTGTATAAATTCGCAATCATTGATCCAGCGAATAGAGGCAGAGTCAACCTTATTTTCATAATAATCGATGTTATAATCGGTCGTACGAATGAATTTGCCAGTTTTCTCTTGACCGTCAACTATATAATCAAATGAAAAGGTCCCCGTTTTATAATCTGTACAATCTCTCGTTTGTTCATAGCAGCCCGTTAACAAAAGGAATATAATAACGCTGCTGAAAATTTTCATGGAAAAGGGATGAAGGACAAAATTAGCAAAAGAACTGATCATTTTAATATTTGCTATACTGATTTTTCATAGTTGCGGGAGAATCGCATATTTGATAATCTGAAATGCTCAATCAGGAATGCTCGAAATTTTTAAACGTTCCATCTTTAAAGAAAATAACAATTCTTTCAATGGGTTTCTTATTCAAAGTAGATATAGTTTCAGCATTTTGAATGATGGAAGCTTGGTTATCGGTTTCGGACTTTTCAATTTGTTTGTTTTCAGATAACGTAGTGGAAGGAAAATTTCCTTTACCATTTAATAACCAATATAATTCCACATCGGGATAAACCGATAGAATCTTCAAAACAAAATCCAAACTCGGTTTGTTTCGTCCTGACAAAATATGAGATATGCTCGATCGCTGTACACTTATTTTTTCTGAGAAAGATGAGGCCGTTTCTCCATAAAACTCGATTACTTTTCCCAACCGTTTTGCAAAATCCTTACTGTTTATCATTGTAAACAACCATTTAGATCTGTTGATGATTACAAATGTAAATATTAATAATTTATTGTAAAATATAATTAACATTAAAGTTAAATTATATTTATTTATAGCTTTATATGATATACATTAAATAACTGAAAATAAGATACATAATTCTTTAAAATGAAATAAAGAATTTTTTTTCAAATCAAATTGCTTGTCAATAGACAGATTGTTGATTAATGTAAACAAATAATACAATTTTTGCTGTTTACATTTGTAAATTATTAATTGTTTACATTTGTATATCATTGTTTATATGGATATAAATACACTTAAGCATCTATTCAAAAAATACAAAGAATCCATACTTTTTGGAAGGTATATTTTTGGCGGGATTATCCTTCCGCTTATTAAAAAGAATCAAGAAAAATTTCAAGTAGGAGAAATTGGAGCTTCCGTTTTGGGAGAAAATATTTATGTGATTAAAATCGGGACGGGTCCAAAAAAGATTTTTATGTGGTCACAAATGCATGGGAACGAAAGTACGACGACCAAAGCTGTCTTTGATTTGTGTAACGTTTTTGCCAATTCAAAGTTCGCTGAAGTACAATTTATATTGAACCAATGCACAATTGCTATAATTCCTATACTGAATCCTGATGGTGCCAAAGCCTATACACGCACGAATGCCAATAATATAGACTTGAATAGGGATGCCCAAGAACGTTCACAGCCCGAAAGTGTCGTTTTGAGAGCTTATTTTGATGCGTTTCAGCCCCATTTTTGCTTTAATCTTCATGGACAACGTACTATTTTTGGTGCGGGAAATTCGAACCATTCCGCTACAGTATCTTTCCTGGCGCCCGCACAAGACAAAAACTGTAGCATAACGGACACTCGCAAAAAAGCTATGGAAATCATCGTGAATATGAACGAAAATCTACAGCGGCAAATACCCAATCAGGTTGGGATTTATGATGACGCCTTTAACCTGAATTGTGTTGGTGATACCTTTCAAAGCTTAGATGTTCCTACTGTCTTGTTTGAAGCTGGACATTATACCAATGATTATCAGAGGGAAAAAACCAGAGAGTTCATATTTCAATCGTTACTTGTTGCTTTGGGGTATGTGGCTTCAAAGGATATCACTGGCAACAATTACCTTCTGTATGATAAAATTCCACAAAATCAGAAATGTTTCTATGACATTATCATTAGAAACACGGTTGTAAATAATCAAAAAGTGGATGTGGCTATTCAATATCTGGAAAAATTGGCTGAAAATACAATCGAATTTTCACCAATTGTTGAAAAGATTTCTAACCTCAACGGATATTTCGGACATAAGGAAGTGGATGCTAATGGGAATCTGGTTTTGACTGATGATGATCGGGAAGTTTATGAGGGTTACGAAAACGATTTCGTATTACTGAATAATGTGATATTCTCATTGAAAGTCTAAAAATTATTAATTCTGATGCTTAATTTTCATTCAAATTGCTTTATTTTTGTAGAAAATTTAAAGAAAACTAAAAAATGGCAAAGTTTAA
>JBGTDZ010000410.1:0-3518 GCA_041748055.1 Aquaticitalea sp. | reverse complement strand
ATGCTGTTATTTTAATTTTTCGATGAGTTCAGGGATTTTTTTGATATAGGCCATTTCCTTATACTTATCTCTAGCCTCTTGAGCTGGGGAACCAAAATAGGTTTTGTTTTCTTCTGTGGAATGACCTAAACCTGATTGCGCATAAATGACAGTTCCTTTTGCAATTGTGATTCCGCTTTTGACACCTACTTGTCCCCAAATGGTCACTTCATCCTCAACTACCACACAACCTGCTATTCCTGTTTGTGAGGCAATAAGGCATTTTTTGCCAATGAGGGTGTCATGCCCAACCTGAATTTGATTGTCCAATTTAGATCCTTCCCCAATGGTCGTATCGCCTGTAACTCCCCTATCTATGGTACAAAGTGCTCCAATATCCACATTGTCTTTAATCACCACACGACCGCCGGAAATCAGTTGGTCAAATCCTTCTGGCCTTTTTTTATAATAAAACGCACTTGCTCCAAGAATGGTTCCTGAATGAACAGTCACATTATTGCCAATGATAGTGTCATCATAAATGCTGACGTTGGAATGTATTAAACAATTATCTCCAATTAAAACATTATTCCCTATGAAACAGTTGGGTTGAATAATCGTATTTATTCCAATTTTGGCAGAACTGGAAACTGAAGAACTTGAAGATTGAAATGGTTTAAAATGTCTTGTTAACTTATTAAAATCCCGAAATGGGTCATCACTCACCAAAAGGGCTTTTCCATCTGGACATTCTACTTCCTTATTGATAAGAACGATTGTAGCTGCAGAATTTAAAGCTTTGTCATAATATTTTGGATGGTCCACGAAAACAATATCACCAGGTTCAACCACATGTATTTCATTCATTCCCAAAACAGGGAAATCATCAGCTCCAACATAAGTGGTGTTGATGATTTCTGATATTTGTTTTAAGGTATGTGGTTTGGGAAACTTCACAATATTTATTCTTTTACTCTTTCTTTATAAGTTCCTTTTTCTGTTTCAATTTTGATTTTGTCCCCTTCATTGATGAACAATGGCACGTTTACCTCTGCTCCTGTCTCCACAGTTGCGGGTTTGGTTGCATTGGTTGCGGTGTTTCCTTTTACGCCAGGCTCTGTGGAGGTAACTTCCAAAGTTACTGTGGCTGGCATATCGACCGATAGAGGCATATTATCTTCTGTATTGATTTGTATGGTTACAACTTCACCTTCCTTTAATAAATCCGGCCTGTCCAAAGCTGCTTCCAATAATCGGATTTGTGTATAATCCTCGGTATTCATAAAATGATAGAATTCGCCATCGTTATACAAAAACTGAAATTTGTGGGTCTCTACCC
Source organism: Aquaticitalea sp. (assembly GCA_041748055.1). GTDB lineage: Bacteria > Bacteroidota > Bacteroidia > Flavobacteriales > Flavobacteriaceae > JBPOFM01. The sequence continues at coordinate 2,200 of JBGTDZ010000410.1, read as the reverse complement.
TAACATCTTCAATTTTGTGTCCTGCTGAAAACGTATTGTCCAATACTTTTCCGTTGGTGACACTTTTCATTTTTGTCCTAACAAAAGCTGGACCTTTGCCTGGTTTTACGTGTAAAAATTCAATGATTTTATAAATATCGTGATTATATCGTATACACAATCCGTTTCTGATATCTGATGTACTTGCCATTTTTTTTGTAAGTTGTTAAATTCTTTATAAGTTTTTGAGTTTATTTGTTTATAGAATAAATCAATTCGATTTAAAATACCCCTTCATGATGCCTCGATGGGAATTTTTGATGAACTGCAGGATTTCATCGCGCTCAGGTGTTGCTTCCATCTCAGCTTCAATAATTTCGGACGCTTGGGTATTGTTGTAATTTTTTTGATACAATATTCTGTAAATATCCTGCACTTCCTTTATTTTATTTGCTGAAAAGCCCCGTCTTCTAAGTCCCACCGAATTGATTCCAACGTATGACAATGGCTCACGTGCTGCTTTGACAAAAGGAGGAACATCTTTTCTCACTAAAGAACCTCCTGTAACGAAGGCATGATTTCCTATGGAGCAAAATTGGTGTACAGCAGTCATTCCCGCCAATACCACATAATCTCCTACGGTAATATGTCCGGCCAATGTGCTGTTGTTAGAGAAAATACAATTATTACCTACGATGCAATCATGTGCAATATGACAATAAGCCATGATTAGACAGTTATTGCCAATGACGGTTTTCATTCTATCTGTTGTGCCTCTGTTGATGGTGACACATTCCCTGATGGTCACATTATCGCCAATTTCGGTAGTTGTATCTTCATCTTTGTATTTTAAATCCTGAGGTACGGCAGAAATTACAGAGCCTGGAAAAATGTTACAATTTTTTCCGATACGGGCACCTTCCATAATTGTTACGTTGCTACCAATCCAAGTACCTTCACCAATAGTGACATTATTATAGATGGTCGTAAATGGTTCAATCACGACATTTTTCGCGATTTTTGCTCCAGGATGGACGTATGCTAATGGTTGGTTCATGTGTTAGTTATTTTACTTTTGAAATTTGTGCCATTAACTCAGCCTCTGCACAAAGTTTTCCGTTGGCATAAGCATAACCTTGCATGTGGCAAATGCCACGACGGATGGGTGTAATAAGGTCGCATTTGAATATTAAGGTATCTCCTGGAACAACTTTTTGTTTGAATTTGACATTGTCTATCTTCATAAAGAATGTCAAGTAATTTTCAGGGTCTGGTACTGTGCTCAATACCAAAATCCCACCTGTTTGTGCCATAGCTTCGACAATTAAGACTCCAGGCATCACTGGCGCACCAGGAAAATGACCTGCAAAAAAGGGTTCGTTCATGGTAACGTTTTTCAGTCCGATAACCCCTGAATCTGTCAACTCAAATATTTTATCAATCAACAAGAACGGCTGACGGTGTGGTAACATGTTCATGATTTGATTGACATCCATTAGTGGCTCTTGGTTCAAATCGATGTTAGGGACATTGTTGCGACGTTCATTTTTAATAAGTTTGGCCATTTTTTTTGCGAATTGTGTATTTACGAAATGACCAGGTTTATTTGCTATGACTTTTCCTTTTAAACGGATACCAACCAAGGCCAAATCGCCAATGACGTCCAACAGCTTATGCCTAGCTGCTTCATTTGGATAGTGCAAAGTCAGGTTATCGAGTATTCCGTTCTGTTTGACTGCTATAGAGTCCTTTTTAAAGGCAACCTTTAATTTTTCCATGGTTTTAGGAGACAATTCCTTATCTACATAAACTATGGCATTATTCAGATCACCTCCTTTAATTAAACCTTTTTCCAAAAGCATTTCAATTTCATGCAAAAAACTAAAAGTCCTTGCATTTGAAATGGTATCCTTAAAATCACCAATATGGTTCAAAGTGGCATTTTGTGTTCCCAATACTTTCGTTCCAAAATCAACCATTGTAGTTACTTGATATTCTTTAGCAGGCATGATGATAATTTCACTGCCGGAATCTTCATCCATATAGGAGACTACATCAGTAACAACATATTCTTCTCGAGTCTCGCACTGTTCTTCGATTCCAGCATTGGATAAAGCTTCTACAAAAAATTTAGAAGAACCATCCATTATTGGCGGTTCTGAAGCATTGATTTCTATGATACAGTTATCAATTTCCATTCCCACCAAAGCAGCAAGTACAT
>JBGTDZ010000409.1:0-4283 GCA_041748055.1 Aquaticitalea sp. | reverse complement strand
CATGATTCCTCAGGCCATCGACCAAATTATTGTGCATTTGATTGACAATAAATTTTTAAATGAAGAACGCTTTGCAAAAACATTTGCACGAGGAAAGTTCAAAATCAAAAAATGGGGCAAATACCGCATCACCCAAGAACTCAAAAGAAAAGACATCACAAAAAATCTCATTACCTCGGCTCTAAAAGAAATTCCTGATAGCGAGTATCTGCAAACCTTCAACGCCTTGGCCGAAAAGAAAGCAGCCAGCATCAAAGAAACCAACCTACAGAAAAAGAAAAAGAAACTCGCAGATTACCTATTGTACCGCGGTTGGGAATCGCATTTGGTGTTTGATAAGGTGAATGAGGTGTTTTAGGGAATCTAGTATCTAGTATCTAGTATTAAGTACTAAGTACGAAGTATAGCATAAAATTTCAGAACATCAGACCAAAGCACATTCTTTTCACTATTGCTTTTACGCTGTCCCTGTCGAAACACGATACCAATGTCTGTCACGTTGAGCTTGTCGAAACGCCTTCCTTTCAAAATACACACTCCTCAAAAAGCTCTATACAATAATGAGGTATAGTGTTTATACTCCCTAGATACTCCCTAGATAAGCCGTAGATAACCCGTATGCAAAAGCATGCAAAACCCTATACAAAAAAATGCCCCTTAGAATTTTCCAAAAGGCATTTTGATTGACGTTTCACGAATAACGATTTGGGCTTTGGATTAGCGTCATAGTCTTGAACCTCAATTTTACCTCTCCTTTGGAGAGGTCGGAACTGGCATTTTCGCCAGTTTCGGGTGAGGCCTATAAACTAAAAACCGCTCCTAAATTCACCACAAATTGATTGTGGATATCATCCGCTGGCATTAAATCATTGGCATCGTATTTTGCAATTGGGAATACCGCTTCAGTAAACACCCCAAACCCTTCGGAGAAAAAGTATCGCGCCCCGACATGGCCACCAAAATTCTTTAGGCTCAAATTCAAGCCTGGGTAAATGTCAAAATTTTCATCCACCCCTATGACGCTGCCTAAATGCGCATTGAACCTTGCTTTGATATCAAATCGGTCGCCAAAGTCCGCATCAATGTCTTCATTCACACCCAATGCATAGGCGGAAGTAACACCTACCGATATATTCTCGCCAAGACCATAATCGTAGCTCAAATAAACCCCTGTAGCTTCGTCCTGTATGTTCATACCTACCTGTAACTTATTGTCCATACTGCCCTTAAATGCTTGGGCATTGGCAAATGATACACTTAAAATGCTTATAATAATCAGTACTTTTTTCATTTGAATTGGTTTAAATTTAGATATGTAAAAATATAAAGTTATTATTTAGAACCATTAACTGGAATTTTAATATTGAAAATATAGTCCTTGAGCCTATCATTTTAGGATGAAACCCCCAATCTGCTATTGGTACGTGTCACGGCTTCCTTGTTTTTCCAATCAATCCACTTTTGACCTTTGATCCGTCGCATTACATTATCAAAATGACGCATGATAAATATATTGTACACCGCTCTGCCAAAGTTTTTTGGATGTCGTGCGATGGCCCGCAGGCTCATTGAAAATCCTGGGGTCAAATACTTCATATAATGCCAATATCCTTCTGGCATATAGAGGACTTCCCCGTGGTTCAATTCGGTTCGGTAGCCTTTGGCACGTGCAAGTGCTGGCCATTTTTCAAAATCGGGATTTGAGAAATCAATGTCTTCCCTGGTAATCAAAGAATGTGGGATTTTGTATAGAAATTGGTTTTGTTTTTGGTCAAATAGAATACAAATCTTTTTGCCTTCAAAATGAAAATGAAAGATATTGGCCAAATCAATATCGTAATGCATGAAGGTATGCGAATTGGTGCCACCAAAAAACAGCATCGGCAAGCCTTTCATCAATTTCAATCCAAAATCCGGATAGGAATAGTCCTTTTGCAACTGAGGAACTTCCTTCAGGGCATTCCAAAGAAAAATACGGAACTTTGTAGGTTCGCGCTTGAGCAGATCAATGTAATCGCTCATTTTCATCTTGGCATGCGGTTCGTTGAACCCATCCTTGAAATCCACGGGACGATCATCATAGAGCGGCACAATCTTATCGCCAACGGTTTCTTTCATATACTCAAGATTCCATTTGCTGAAGGCTGGCCAATCTTCTATAAAACGCTCAATGACCACAGGTTTTTGTGGTTTGAAATAATCTTTTAAAAAAGCCTCCTTGGTAATGCTCTTTACGCGAGGAATGTCTTTTAGTTCTAATGCCAAGGTTTTATGAATTTAACTGGCAAAGTTAAGAAAACGTTACTAAAATATAAAAAAGGAATGTTAAATGTTTGGGTGTTCCGCTCCCTCGCAAAAGCTACGGAGCGGCGGGCTTTCGTCTTTATCTTTTTTGCCCGAAATAGGCAAAAAAGGATACCACCTCAATCCCTAACACAGCCTATCTGCCAAATTTTGCCTTCTGTTTGGCAAGTTCGTTGCGTTCTATGGAATGTTCCGGGCGGGTCCATTTTGGTTTTTCGCCCAAGGAGTGGTATTCCGATTCCGTGGCATCTACGGTTTTTGGCTGGGTCTTTTTGGAAAATGCTTTTTGTGGATTCAAACCCAGCATCTCAAACATCTTCATATCCTCGTTCACATCCGGGTTGGGTGTGGTCAATAATTTATCGCCCGCAAAAATGGAATTGGCACCGGCAAAGAAGCACATCGCCTGTCCTTCGCGGCTCATGTTGGTACGCCCAGCACTCAAACGTACTTGGGTTTCTGGCATCACGATACGTGTTGTGGCCACCATACGTATCATCTCCCAAATTTCCACAGGGGTCTCATCGGCCAACGGCGTGCCTTCCACCGCTACCAAAGCATTGATGGGCACAGATTCCGGTTGCGGATTTAAAGTGGACAGTGCCACCAACATACCTGCTCGGTCTTCTATTTTCTCGCCCATGCCAATGATACCGCCACTGCAGACCGTGACATTGGTCATACGTACATTTTTTATGGTTTCCAATCGGTCTTCAAACCCTCTGGTGGAAATCACTTCTTTATAATATTCTTCTGAAGAATCCAAATTATGGTTATAGGCATACAACCCGGCTTCTGCCAAGCGTTTTGCCTGGTTTTCTGTGATCATTCCCAAGGTGCAGCACACTTCCATGTCCAGCTTGTTGATGGTGCGCACCATTTCCAGCACTTGGTCAAATTCCTTACCATCCTTAACATTACGCCATGCCGCTCCCATGCATACGCGCGAACTTCCTGTGGATTTTGCTCTTAAAGCCTGTGCTTTTACCTGTTGTACGCTCATCAGATCATTGCCTTCAATATTGGTGTGATAGCGGGCCGCTTGTGGACAGTAACCACAATCTTCGGGACAACCACCAGTTTTTATGGACAGCAATGTCGACACCTGAACGCTGTTGGGATCATGGTGCAAACGATGGATGGTCGCCGCCTCATAGAGCAACTCCATAAAAGGTTTGTTGTAGATGTCGAGGATGTCTTCTTTGGTCCAGTTGTGTTTTATGTCACTCATGAAATGGTCAGTTTTACACAAAAATAGTTATATCCATTTAGAATCGCCATCTGTTGCGTCTAAAATATCAGTTCGCTTATTTGTTTTATAGTACTGTCTGAAATTACCTTGCATATAATCATGCGAATTTCCAGGGCCTCCGGGTAAGAAGAAAATAGGGTCGCTTGAACCTTTGACTTCAACGTTTATTTTATAACCATCGATGATGGAGAATTTTGATTCAAATTTTTCATAGATGTTGGTGTCCGTATGAGCCAGCGGGATGTATGGAACTAACAAAAGGAAGGCAAAAATTTTCATATGCATCATTTAAATGTAAATATATCTATTTAGAAAGTAGTATTGAAACTGCATTTCCACCGAAACCAACGGCGTTGACCAAAATGTTCTTGATGCGTTTTGGAGGCGTACTTTCAACAAATGGTATTGTAATAAATTCTTGATGCTGAAACATTAAAATGGCCATTTCAACACTCATCAAACCAGATGCGCCCAGACTATGGCCGACCTTCCACTTTTTGGTGGTCAACGCAGGTATGGTATGGCCAAATATTTTTTTGATGGCATTGTATTCTGAAAGGTCGCCTTTAATAGTGCCGGGAGTATGCGTCACGATTACGTCGATTTCCTTTGGATTGAGCGCGCCCAAGGCCATCTGCATGGAACGTTGAAAGCAGATGGCATCGGTTGAAAGTGAAGCGTTGTGTTCGAGAATTTCAGTTGCAAATCCAAACCCTATAATGGTAGC
>JBGTDZ010000408.1:0-12872 GCA_041748055.1 Aquaticitalea sp. | reverse complement strand
TCCAATCCAGAAAGTAAAGTGGTGCCCTTATCATTACAACTGTTGTTGGAAAATGCTGTAAAACATAATACGGTCACAACAAGCAAACCTTTGCGCATAAATATTTATGAAAGCGACGGAACGCTTATAGTGGAAAATAATTTGCAACAAAAACAAATGGTCAAAGCAACTAGCGGTGTGGGGTTGGAGAACATCAAACAACGCTATGAATTACTGACCAACAAAAAAGTATATATCAATCAGCAAGCAGACAGTTTTGCAGTGGCAATACCGATGCTTACTAAACAAGTAACGAATATGGAATTAAAAGCATACAACAATCAGGAAAACGCTTATTACAAAGCAAAAAAAAGAGTAGAGGAAATCAAAGGGTTTTATGGCAATCTTATATCATATTGCGTGGTGATACCTTTTCTAATCTTCGTTAATTATTGGACTTCATGGAAATTTCAATGGTTTTGGTTCCCTATGTTAGGTTGGGGAATGGGTGTCATTTTCCATGCAGTTGCGGTCTTCGGATATGGAAAGTCCTGGGAAGAGCGTAAAATCAGGGAAATTATGGAACAAGAAGAACAATCAAAAACATGGAACTAATGGACAACAAATTTTTAGAACAGGAAAAATACGACAGAGCTGCCAAAAAGGTAAAACGAATGACCAGTTTTTATTCACACGCGGTGGTATATGTGGTCATTAACATTATGATCGTCATCATCAACATTCAAAGTTTAGATCCAGGGGAAAGCTATTTTCAATGGGAAAATTTTACGACCCTCGGATTTTGGGGCATCGGTTTATTGGTGCACGGATTGAGTGTATTTATGCCAGATTTTATTATGGGTAAAAACTGGGAAGAGAGAAAAATAAAAGAATATATGACCAAGGAAAAGAACAGTAGATGGGAATAAAGTGGTGTTCATTTTTCAGTTGGCATGACATTAAATTATTCACCAATAAACCTATAAATTCAAAAACTAACAAACTAACAAACAAATGAATATCATCATTATAGAGGACGAGAAACCATCTGCAAGACGATTGCAACGTATGTTGGCAAAATTGGAAATGGAGACCGAGGTGATGCTACATTCGGTTGAAGAATCCATAGAATGGTTTCAGAAAAACCCTCATCCTGATTTGATATTTTTGGATATTCAATTGAGTGACGGCCTGTCTTTTGAGATTTTTGAAGCTGTGGAGATTAAATCTTCCGTAATATTTACCACGGCCTATGATGAGTATGCCCTGCAAGCATTCAAGTTGAACAGTATTGATTATTTATTGAAGCCAATAGATGAGGATGATTTGAAAAAAGCAGTTTCCAAATTCAAAGATCGCATTCCAAAACCTCAAACTGTAAGTTTAGATTTTGACGACATTAAAAAATTATTGATCAATCCGATTGAACGCGATTATAAAAAGCGATTTTCAGTAAGAGTAGGCCAACATTTAAAACTTGTCAACATAGAAGATGTAGAATGTATTTATAGCGAAAATAAGGGCACTTATGTATTTACCAATGAAGGCCGCAACTACTTGTTGGATGGTACTTTGGAACAGATAGAAAATGAATTGGAGCCAAAAAAATTCTTTCGGGTGAGCCGAAAGTTTTTTGTGAATATAGATGCCATCAAAGACATGATCAGTTATACAAATTCAAGATTGCAAATAAAGTTGAATACTTTCAAGGAACAGGAAATTATAGTTGCAAGAGAGCGGGTCAAGGATTTTAAAGATTGGCTTGAATAGGTTTTGAATGTTTTTTGTAGGAATATTTAGGATTTTGACTGTGATATTTGCTTCGTATAAAAGGAAAAGTTAGCTTCGTCATCAAATAAAACGATTATGAGACTAAAAATTACTCTTTTGTTAGTTGCTTTTTCAATCACTTTAATCAATCATGCACAAGATTGGAAAACCTACCCTTATAATCCACCCGGTAGTTTGGTGTCATTTTCCCAAGATGAAGGACGACATGTATCCGAACCCATAGAATGGTGGTACACGACAGGTCATATTGTAGGTGAGACATCAGGAAAATCATATAGTTATATGCTTACCTATTTTTATTATCCAGTAAGTATTTTTGATGGATTTAGGATACTCAACATTACGGACGATGCTACAGGGTTTTTTTATCAAGATACTCAACCCGTTAATTATGCAACGTTATCTACGTCTAAATTGGATATTGAGGCCAATATATTTTTTGGTGGAACCGAAAACTGGACCAACAAGCTAGATGGTTCAAATGCCATTATTCCATTTGAGTACACCATATCAGCATCTGCATCTTTTGGTAGTTTGAATTTTGAATACGAAACCCTAAAGCGACCTTTGATATTAAGCAATGACGGCTATTTAAGTCAAGGTGCGAGCAATTACTCCTATTATTATTCCCAAACCAAAAATGAGGTTCAAGGCAGTTTTACCCTGAATGGAGTCACCGAAAATATCACTGGAACCGCTTGGATTGATAGACAATATGGGAATTTCAATCCATTTACGGGCGAAAATTATGAATGGTTTAGTTTGCAACTTTCCAACGGAATGGATATCAATTTAAGTAACATTTTCACTCCAGAACGAACTGTTCCAGAGAATGAACAATACAGAGTACTGGCCAGTTATGTAGATGAATCCACTCAATACACATCAAGTGATTTTCAAATAGAACGTTTGGCATTCAATTGGATGCCCGATGACGCCAGGTGCTATTCAAAACAATGGCGATTGACTTCAACCCTTAATAATTTGGATTTAACTATTACAACCATGCATGACAATTCTGAAGTCCAGTTGCCTTTCAGGTTCTTCGAAGGTTCAACAACCATAACGGGAACCGTGAATGGAATAGCTGTCACAGGCGTTGGCTTTGCAGAACTGGTACATTCATATGAGCATCCTATTGTTGATATTGTGAACCCAAATGGAGGAGCTTATGATACTTCGATACCCATCTCTTGGCAATTGAACAATCCGGATGAAGGAAGCCCAATGTATTATGATTTGGAATATAGCGTGGACAATCAAGAAAGTTTCATTCCAATCGTTCAGGATTTAACTGAAACTTCCTTTTTGTGGAACGGTTTTGGGCTGAATGAAAATGATGAAGTGTGGTTCAAAATTATTGCCCATTCCATTGATGGTGTTTTAAATAATACCATTATAAGTGACGCTTCGTCTACCGCAATATTGTCCCAAAGCGAATTCAATGAATTGAATATTCGTTTTTTCCCAAATCCTGTAAAGGACAAACTTTTTCTGAAGAATACAGAGGTAATGGGAGAAACCACGTACCTTTTAATGACTATGAATGGACAAGTTATAAAGAGCATTAAAGAAGAAACAAACTTGCAGGAAATTGATGTTAAATTTTTGAATACGGGAATTTATTTTTTAAAGGTCCAGAATGCAAAAGGAGCATCAGTTTTAAAGTTTGTTAAGCAATAAATTTCAATCCCTGCTTATTTCTTTAATAATTGCTCTGGAATCCCTTTTCAAATGTTTTATTTCGGCTTTTAATGCCTTTTTGTATTCTTTGCTTTCATATGGTTGCTCCAACAGGTAATTGAGCATATATAAAAGTTTTTGCACGATGATCGGATCATGTTTGCAATACGTTCGCAAAGAAGCCATAACGTTGTAAATTAATTCTTTGAATTTTATAGTTTCTAATTTGAACCAAGGAATTTTATCAGCATCCACATATATTTCTATATCCTTTTTTTTCATTCGCAATGCAAACAACTCTGTCAAATAATCGATGGCATTGACGGCCGTTCCTGGGTCATTAATTCCTGGTGACATCGCTTTTACTGCAATTTCTGTAATCTGTTTGAATGCAAGTCCATAATTAACCCTAACCAATTCTCTTTTAGAAAAAGTGATGTGAGAATTAAAACTGTTCAATTGTTCATCGCTCAATGGTTTTTCTGAGGCAAAAAATATGGAGTTCTCAAAAACATATAAACCTTTTGGAATTATTATAAATAACCTTGTTTCGTTTTCTTTGCAAAACGAAATCATATTTTTAGTTGTTAAGTCTTGAAAATACCCACTTTGCCTTGAATTGTAAAAATGCCAATTTGTGGTATCATCAAAATTTGAAACAGATTGAAGTTCCTTCTCTTTTTTTAAAATAAACTTCAAACGTGAATTTGCTTCTTCATAGATATCATCAAGAATATTGGAAATCTGAATGCTTTCTGACATATTATGGATGAAATAAATAAAAGAGCATAAACAACCTATAGTAAAAACTATTCCTAGTAATACCGAAAATCCGGGCAGCGTATATTTTTCTCCTGAAGGTTCGATAGAAAACATCGTAAAAATGCAATATATGATGGTAGCAAGGTAAACTCCCAGAATTATTTGATGGCGCTTATCCGATATCAAACCGGGCAGTATTCGGGGCGAGAAATTGCTGGAAGCTTGGCTCAAGAGCAACATGACCATTGAAAAACTAAAAACCATCATCGAAATCATTCCTCCGATACAAACACTCAATACCGTCAATGCCGTGTCGCCACCTTCAACCACAAGTTGGGGCAAAGCATCAACAAGATAATTAGAGATGCCTTTTTTCTCCAAAAGAATCATTAATAATGAGAAGACAAAACCAAATACCGAAAAAATCGTGGGATAAAATGCAATATTGGTTTTGATGCTTTTAAAAAAGGAACTGATTTTTCGGAAAAAATTGGTCATATTTATCAATTGGTCTCTAAAGATAAGACAATTTTACTGGAAGCAATTGCCCAGTGCTTAACTCAAATAAATTTGTCCCCGATGCGGTTTTAATACATCTCTAATCGGTTCCATATCCACCTCGTCGATTACCATAAATGCAATACTATGTAGCTCATGAATTGTTTCAACACCTGTTTTATAGACAGGAATGGCATGGGTGGCAATATATTCTTTTAGATGGATTTCATGATGTTGGGCGATTCTATCAGCCGAAGGTCCCCTAAAATCCCAAATGAGTTTAAGTTGTCGCATGCGATACCGAAGTTCCTTTTTCAGCAAAATTCTTGAAATCCAACATGTACCTTATGGATTGCTTTTTAAAAGCATTAGGCATTAACCAAAGCATGGCTCTCGTATTAAAATTTAAAGGTAAAAAATTACTGATTGATGTCCATTTGGTACTTCCGTTTTCGGTTTCGACAAAATAATTCTCCTGAAGGTTGTCTATTCCTTTAACACTGTAAATTCCATGAAATTCATTCGGCAACTTGCGGTGTGTAATGGTCTCTACCATTTCCATAGTCTGCTTGCCGAATTTATAAATCAATTTCATTTTTGCTCCAACCATTCCGGGAATTCCAGAAATGTGCTCAATTGTGACCAATCCTCTTTGCCAATGCTTCATGTTTTCGGCATTGTCAAATTTGTCCATAAATTCCTCTAGTGGCAAATTCACAATGATTTCAGAAGCGTATTTCATTTTAGAAAATGGATTTAAGGGTTAAAGATATTTAGTTTTTGCATAACAAATGATGTATGGATGTTCAATAACCAAAAAAATAGTTGAGTTGTCAAAGGGAGGTTAATAATTAGGTTTTTTTTTGATTTTCCACCCAATTGTACTTTTGTTTAATTCTGTTGTATCATTGAATTAATTATCTTGAATTATTGCGTCATAATTATTTTACGTTAAACAGAGTAAAAGAATCAAAAGATAATAAACACTAAACTGGTTTGGTCAATCGTTTAAAAAAAGCAACTTGTTTAATGCATCATTTTATTATTTTTACGACAAGTTTTCAAACTTATATAAAATTATGAATCAAAAACTTTCTTTAAGTATAATAATGCTGTTCCTAACAGTATTTTCATTTGCCCAAAAACAATCAGACGATGTTTTGTTCACAGTCGATGTCGATCCCATCAAAACATCAGAATTCATTAGGGTTTATAACAAGAATCTCGATTTGGTAAAAGATGAGTCTCAAAAGGATGTAGATGCTTATTTAAAATTGTTCATCAATTACCAATTAAAGATAAAGGAAGCCAGACGCTTGGGTTTGGATACCATACCAACTTATTTAAGGGAGTTTGAAAGTTATAAAAAACAATTGTCTCAAAATTTCCTTACTGATACTAAAGTAACCGATGCCTTGATTGACGAAGCATACAGAAGATCTATACAAGATATTAAGGCATCCCATATTTTGATACGCTTGGATGAAAACGAAAAAGATACCTTGCAAGTATATAATCAGTTATTGGACCTACGTGAACGGGTCAAAAAGGATGGTTTTGAAAAAGTAAAAAGTGAGAACCATAATGGAACAACGGTTTTTGCTGAAGAGCTTGGTTATTTTTCTACTTTTAAAATGGTTTACGAATTTGAAAACGCCGCATATAATACCCAAATAGGCGACATCTCAAAACCATTTAGAACCCGTTTCGGGTATCATATCGTAAAGGTGGAGGATAAAAGACCATCGCGCGGCGAAGTGACCGTCGCACATATCATGATTTCCAATAAGCAAACGGATAGTTTGATGGATCCGGAAGTAAGAATCAATGAAATTTATAGAAAAATAAGCCAAGGCGAGAATTTTGAGGCTTTGGCCAGACAATTTTCCGATGATAAAAGTTCCTCCGCAAGTGGAGGCATTTTGTCGCCTTTTACTGGCGGACAATTGAGTTCGTTGGAATTTGAGAATATGGCGTTCAGTTTGACCAACGCTGGAGAAATATCAAAACCGTTTAAGACCGATTACGGCTGGCATATCATAAAACTGATTGACAAAAAAGGGATTCAACCCCTGGATGAGGTGAGAGGTGAACTTGAAAATAAAGTGAAGCGTGATACTCGTTCTAACCTTATCAATAATGCATTGGCAAAAAAGCTCAAAAAGCAATACAATGTCATGGACGACTCTAAAAGAATGGAGTATTTCACATCTATTCTGTCCAATGATTATTATAATAGAGCATGGTCACTACCTGCGAATTTTGAAGCCAATAAGGAGCTTTTCAAAATTGGCAAAAAGACTGTAACTTATGGGGATTTTGGAAATCATCTTTTGGCATCACAACGCGCTTACAATGGAAAAACTACGCCTTTTGATGTTATCGCCAAGAAAGAATACGAAGCCTTTCAGGAAAATGCAATTTTAAAATATCAAGAAGATAATCTAGAGTTTGAAAATGAAGATTTTGCTCAAATCCTTCAAGAATATAGAGATGGGCTGTTGTTATTTGATTTGATGGAGAAAGAAGTTTGGAACGCCGCTACAAAAGATACTATAGGTCTTAAAAATTATTATGAAACGCACAAATCGGATTATTTTTGGAAGGATAGAGTGGATGCTGTAATGGCAACGGCTGCAAAACAGGATGATATTGAAAAGGTAAAAGATTTAATGCAAAAAGGAAAGTCTGAAGAAGACATTAGTAAACAGTTGAACACTGACGCTGAACAAAAGGTTATCTTTACGAAAGGATTGATGGAAGCTGACCACCAAGTATTGCCCAATGACTTGGAAATGAAGGAAGGAGTCTCCAAAATATATCAATTTAATGATGCCTATCATGTATTGATGATAAACAAAGTCATGCCTGCGACCAACAAAAGGTTCGAGGAAGCCAAAGGTAAGGTCATCAGCGATTATCAAAATAATATTGAAGAGAATTGGCTAAAATCACTTAATGAACGTTATAAAGTTGAGGTAAATGCCAAAGCACTAAAAGACGTCAAGAATAAAATCCAAAATTAATTGTCAAAGCGATTCATTTTTTTATTTGCAATAAGTTATTGCTTGGTATCCTGTAATTTTTTTAAGCAGACAGATGACAGGGAGCCAATAGCAAGAGTCAATGATAAGTATCTTTATGATGAGGATATCGAGGGTTTAGTGGCAGAAGGAACATCTCCTGAAGATAGCACCTTGCTTGTCAACGGGTTCATTACCAGATGGGCAACACAATTGTTGTTGGTCAATGGTTCCAAACGTAACCTACCGCAAAAAACACAGGACGAATTCGCAAAATTGGTCGATCAGTACAAAAAGGATTTATACACCAAAGCATATTTGGAGGCATTGGTCAAAAAATCGATTGATACGGTAATCTCTGTTTCCGAAGCAAATGAACTATATTTAAGCAACAAGGAAACCTTTAAACTCAATGACGAGCTCATCAAATTCAGATATATCACCATTCCTTTGAATGCCATCAACAAAGATGAAATTTCTAAAAGATTCACCAGGTTTTCGAAAAAGGACCAAAGATATCTCGATTCCATTTCCGTGCAATTCAAATCCTATTCGCTCAACGATTCCGTCTGGATCAAAGCATCTCAGGTGGCAGACAAAATTTCAGTGGTGAATGCTGAAAACAAAAAAGAACTGTTAAAAAAATCTAATTTTATACAGCTCAAAGATTCTATAGACCTATATTTGATGCAAATTAATGATGTGCTTTTGCAAAACGATTACGCACCTTTAGAGTACGTAAAACCTACCATTAGACAGATTGTCATCAACAGGAGAAAATTGGAGCTCATCAAACAACTTGAAAAAGATATCACTAAAGATGCCATTAAAAACAATCAATTTGAAATTTATAACCAACAATAGATTAGTCCTTGCGGCTATTGCTCTTTTGAGCTTTAGTAGCATATATTCCCAAGAAATTATCCAAGATCCAATTGCTGAAAGCGCAAAAGTTACCGATACTGTCAAATCGTCAAACGAGCGGGTTAAAATCGATGGCGTCGTTGCAGTTGTTGGAGATTTTATCGTGTTGGATTCTGATATAGATAAAGAATATTTACAGTTGCAATCCCGTGGTGTCTCAACAACCGACATTACACGTTGTGAATTGTTCGGAAAATTGCTCGAAGATAAATTGTTAACACACAATGCCATACAGGACAGTATCGTTGTAAAAGAACTGGAAATCAGTTCCAATATGGATCAGCAAATTGAATTTCTGGTTGAACAGATTGGTTCTATGGAAGGTTTATTGAAATACTATAACAAAGATACTGAACAAGCACTAAGAGAGGAAATGTTTGAAATAAACAAAAACGAACAACTGGCTCTGGATATGCAGCGTAAAATTGTTGAGGAAATTGAAGTGACACCCGAAGAAGTGCGAGAATATTTCAATAGCATACCAAAAGATGAACGTCCAATATTTGGTACAGAATTAAAAGTGGCACAGATTGTTGTCATCCCTAAGGTCACTGAAGCCGAAAGACTAAAAGCCGTGAATAAGCTTAAGGAATTTAAGGCAGATATTATTGAGAACGGTGCAAGTTTCACTACGAAGGCTACGTTTTATTCTGATGATATGGGTTCAAGAAAAACTGGTGGAAAATTGCCGCCAATGAACAGAAGTCGTCCACAAATGGTGAAGGAATTTCGTGATGTGGCCTTTTCACTTGAAGAAGGGGAAATATCAGAACCGTTTGAATCCGAATTTGGATACCATATCATTTTACTCGAAAAGATCAGAGGCCAGGAATATGACGTTAGACATATTTTGATTCGTCCTGAGGTTACTCAAGAAGCCATCAAGGAAGCCAAAACAAAAATTGATACGATTCGCCAGCGTATTATAAATGGCGAAATTAAATTTGCCGATGCTGCAAGGGAATTAAGTGATGAAAAAGAGACAAAACAGGATGGAGGCCAATTGATCAATCCAAAAACTCAAGATTATAATTTTGAATTGACGAAAATGGACCCAGAATTATATTCTCAGATCCAAAATCTAAAAGATAATGAAGTCAGTTTAGTGCTACAGGATGAAGACAGAGTGAACAGAATTAAATTTAAAATATTGACAGTTACGGACAGAGTCAATGAACATGAAGCCGATTTTTCAAGAGATTATCTAAAAATTAAAAATTTGGCCGTACAAGAAAAACAGTTCAAAGAGGTTGGAAAGTGGCAAGAGGAAAAAATCATGGAAACTTACATCAATATCAATGGCGACTACAGAAATTGTGAGTTTAAAAGTAACTGGCTAAAAAACGATAAGTAATATGTCTGATGTCGCAGCTGTAGAACAGTTCGTAAAAAAATATAAAGCACTAAAAACGGAAGTTGCAAAAGTTATAGTCGGACAGGATGAAGTGGTGAACCAAATCCTGATTTCGATTTTTTCCGGTGGCCATGCCTTATTGATTGGTGTACCCGGATTGGCAAAAACATTAATGGTAAATACCATAGCCCAAGCTTTAGGATTGGATTTTAAACGCATCCAGTTCACTCCCGATTTAATGCCAAGTGACATCTTGGGAAGTGAAATATTGGACGAAAACAGACATTTCAAATTTATCAAAGGGCCAATCTTCGCCAATATCATTTTAGCAGACGAAATCAATCGAACCCCGCCCAAAACACAGGCGGCCTTATTGGAAGCCATGCAAGAGCGGGCAGTCACGGTGGCGGGGCATCATTACAATTTGAGTCTGCCTTATTTCGTATTGGCGACCCAAAATCCAATAGAACAAGAAGGCACCTATCCATTGCCGGAAGCACAATTAGATCGGTTTATGTTTGCCATTAACTTGGAATATCCTTCCTTTAAAGAAGAAGTGCAAGTGGTAAAATCAACCACAACAGATGTCCAGGCAACCGTCAATCCTTTATTTTCAGCTCAAGAAATTATCGACTTTCAAAATTTGATCCGTCGTATTCCAGTGGCAGACAACGTGATTGAATATGCAGTGACCATGGTTGGTAAGACCCGGCCAAATGGTGATTCAGCATCCGAATTGGTCAAAGAGTTTGTGGACTGGGGAGCAGGGCCAAGGGCATCCCAAAATTTGATCCTTGCTGCCAAAACCCATGCCGCCATCAATGGAAAATTTTCACCTGACATAGAGAATGTCCAAGCGGTTGCAAGTGGTATACTTCGTCACAGAATCATTAAAAACTACAAAGCCGAAGCCGAAGGAGTTTCGGATGCACAGATTATCAAAAGTTTGTTTTAAATCTTCCATTTTTTACAGTATTTTGCTGAGCAATATTCAAACTTGTTAATGCAAAAGGAACGTAATTTTGGATTGGATTTGCTAAGGGCAATAGCAATTACGTTAGTTATACTTTCCCATTGCACATATTTTTTTGTTCAAGATTCCTATAATCCAATTATTTTATCTGTTAGGGCATTAGGGGCTATTGGTGTCGATTTGTTTTTTGTATTGAGCGGTTTTTTAATCGGAGGGTTATTGTTGAAAGATATTGATGATAATAAAACCAAATTCCCCCACTTAATTACTTTTTGGAAGCGACGCTGGCTTAGGACACTTCCAAATTATTTCTTAATGTTGCTTGTCAATATTGTGCTTTATTGGATATTTTCAAAAGCACTTCCTAATGATATTGGGCAGTATTTTGTTTTTCTTCAGAATTTCTCAACCTCTCATCCTGATTTTTTTTCGGAAGCATGGAGCTTATCCATTGAGGAATATGCCTATTTGATGCTACCGCTTTTCATGTTCTGTGGATTTGCACTTTTCAAAAGACATGACAAGGCCATTTTTCTCTGGACAACTTTGATAATTATTGGTGCTGGCTGCTTACTCAAAATTAAATTTTATTTTGAGGCTGATATTGCGTCCTATGAAGATTGGAGCTCTGAATACAGAAAAGTAATTATTTACAGATTGAATGCTATTTATGGTGGATTTTTGTTGGTATATATCATGCGTAAATTACCCCATTTTTTCAAAAAGCATCGGCTTGGTCTTTTGTTTTTAGGTTTGTTGATTTTTGGTAGCGTTCACATTTTTATATATTTCATGAACTTGCAGCCACAAACACATTTGGCATTTTACGTATTTGTTTATCTTTCCTTAATTAGTCTTTCTCTCGCTTTGATATTTCCATTTACAGTTCATATGAGGCGTTTGGTTCATTTTAACAAACTCATCCATTTTGTGAGCACTCGTTCTTATTCCATATATGTAATTAACTTTTCAGCTATTCTATTGAGTCTTCAACACATATTCCAAAACTTTCATCAATCTCTATTCATGGGCTCCATGATATGTCTGTTATATTTGATTTTAACTCTAAGTCTATCCAATCTCTTATATGTGTATTTTGAAAAGCCCATTTTAAGGTTTAGAGATAGAAATATTTGATTGCACCACTCCTTTTGTTCTTAACCAGACTTTATTATGAAGCTCTACATTGTTAAATTAGTATATTTTAATACCTAAATTTATCAAAACTTCAATATTGTTTCAAAAAATCATTTGTTTATTGATTTATATTCAGTGTTAGGTGGTTTTCTTTACACATTTTTAATAGTGCTTGAAATTTTGTAATTTTGCATGACTATATAAATAACAACAATCTTAAAATATACCCTATGGCATTTGACATTGACATGATAAAAAAAGTTTACCAAACTATCCCTGAACGTGTAGATAAAGCACGTGAAATAGTTGGTAGACCTTTGACCTTATCTGAGAAGATTTTGTACTCACACCTTTGGGATGGAAATCCTACTACCGCATTTAGAAGAGGTAAGGATTACGTGGATTTTGCACCCGACAGAATTGCGTGTCAAGATGCTACTGCTCAAATGGCCTTGTTGCAATTTATGCAGGCAGGAAAGCCAAAAGTTGCTGTACCTACGACCGTTCACTGTGATCACTTAATCCAGGCAAAACAAGGTGCTGTGCCCGATTTAAAACGTGCCAATGAAACCAGTAGTGAGGTTTTTGAATTTTTAGCAACAGTTTCTAATAAATATGGAATTGGTTTTTGGAAACCGGGTGCAGGAATTATTCACCAAGTAGTTTTGGAAAACTATGCATTCCCTGGAGGAATGATGATTGGGACAGATTCCCATACGGTCAATGCTGGCGGATTGGGAATGGTAGC
>JBGTDZ010000407.1:0-5276 GCA_041748055.1 Aquaticitalea sp. | reverse complement strand
TATAATTTTTATAACGGTGCGTTGAAAACAGATGGGCTTGAAACGGAATCTTCTTTAAAGTCCAATGCCAATCTCAAACGTTTTGTTTCATATCTTAAAACCATCAATCCAGAATTGGTAATTTTTGATATGGATATTTTGGAAAATGATATCAATGCGGGCATGTATTTCGATTCATCAATCCCTCAAGGTTATGGAGTAGGTAGCAGTGGGGCTCTGGTAGCTGCCATTTATGATAAATATGCTCAAAATAAAATCACCGTTTTAGAGAATTTGACCCGCGAAAAGCTGTTGAAATTAAAAACCATTTTCTCAGACATGGAATCCTTTTTCCATGGAAAATCTTCTGGGTTGGATCCATTAAACAGTTATTTGAGTATTCCAATCCTTATCAATTCAAAAGACAATATTGAAGCCACTGGTATTCCTTCGCAAAAAGCAGATGGAAAAGGAGCAGTATTTTTATTGGATAGCGGTATAGTCGGGGAAACTGCGCCTATGGTAAGCATTTTCATGGAAAACATGAAACAGGAAGGGTTTCGTAAAATGCTTAAAAATCAATTTATTAAGCATACTGATGCCTGTGTTGAGGATTTTTTGCAAGGAGACATCAAATCACTTTTTAGCAATACCAAAAAACTTTCTAAAGTGGTATTGAATCACTTCAAACCAATGATTCCTCAAGAGTTTCATGAATTATGGAAAAAAGGTATTGACACCAATGACTATTATTTAAAACTTTGTGGTTCAGGTGGTGGAGGCTATATTTTAGGATTTACTGAAGATATTGATAAGGCCAAATCTTCTCTCGCCAATTATAAATTAGAAGTGGTTTACAACTTCTAAATCACACAATATGTTATCCAGAAAACAAAAACACCTGTTGCTGAAGTTTTTCAGCATGTTTTCTGTTGTTCGTGGATATAACATTCTTATCATTGTAATTGCACAATATTTGACATCCATTTATATCTTGGCTCACGACAAACCCTTGAGACAAGTTGTTTTGGATATTAATTTGTTTATGCTTGTTTTGGCTTCTGCCTCGACGATTGCTGGCGGATATATTATCAATAATTTTTACGATTCGGAAAAAGATTTAATAAATCGTCCCAACAAATCAATGTTGGACCGATTGGTAAGCCAAAACACGAAACTGTCATTCTACTTTGTCTTAAATTTTCTTGCCGTTGTGATGGCAAGTTATGTATCCTTCAATGCTGTGATTTTCTTTTCTGCTTATATTTTTGGCATTTGGTTTTATTCCCATAAACTGAAGAAACTTCCCTTTATTGGTAATCTAACTTCAGCAATTCTGACAATCACACCTTTTTTTGCCATTTTTATCTACTACAGAAATTTTGAGCACGTTATTTTTGTTCACGCCATGTTTTTGTTCCTAATTATTTCTATGAGAGAGTTGACCAAGGATTTGGAAAACATCAAAGGGGATTTGGTACAAGATTATAAAACTATTCCTATCGTTTATGGTGAGAAAGTTTCAAAATTTATGCTCACAATCTTAGCGTTTTTGACCTTGATCCCCACAATGCTGTTGATAAACTATTTTGATGTGGGTCATATGGGATATTTCTTTTATTTGAGCGCTTTTTTACTTTTGGTATTTATACTGTTTCTTTGGAAATCCAAAACAAAAATCCATTATCTCATCTTACATAACATTCTCAAATTTATTATTGTGGCAGGTGTTTTTTGTATCGTGCTGATTAATGTCAATGTGGTTTTGAACAGAATTTAAATATCTATCTACCTCTACTATTCGTATTTAATCGGTTATCTTTGCAAAAATTAAAAGACATGACCAGACATCAAGGCGGTAGCAATAAAGGCAAATCTTCAGGTAGAGGACAAGGAAAGGACTCTAACAAAGTATCTGGTAGGGGAAGGGACAATACCAAAACCGGAAGCTATGCCAGAGGCAACGCCCCGATGAAAAAAAATCAATCCACAACTGACAAATCCAATGCAGAGAAAAAAGTACCAGTAAAAAAGTCAAATCCCGATGAAATCCGTTTGAACAAATATATTGCCAATTCGGGGATGTGCTCTCGGCGTGATGCGGATATGCACATTGCCACAGGAAGCGTCACGGTTAATGGCAAGGTGATTACCGAAATGGGTTATAAAGTAAAGATAGATGATGAAGTAAAGTTTGATGGCGCACGCATAAAACCTGAGAAAAACGAATATGTCTTGCTCAATAAACCCAAAGGATTCGCAACCACTACAAGCGAAGGTAAAGGACGCACTGTTATGGATTTGGTGGCGAATGCATCCTCCGCTCGTATCAAACCACTTGGCCGTTTGGGTCGTAACTCATTGGGATTGATTTTATTTACCAATGACGAGATTTTAGTTAGAAAATTTACCAATTCAAAAAACGGGGTTCCAAGATTGTTCCAGATTGAGTTGGACAAAAACCTTAAGTTGGAAGATCTTAAGCAAATACAATCGGGTTTCAAAATAGACGACAAGCTAGTCGCCGTTGAGGAAATCAGTTACATAGATGGGGAATCCAAAAACCAGATTGGACTCAAAATCAAAAATACAGGTAGTACCATCATCCGGTCCATATTTGAACATTTTAATTATGAAATCATAAAACTGGATTGTGTTGCCATTGCAGGACTTACCAAAAAAGATATACCGAGAGGTCATTGGAAACACTTGACCGAACAAGAAGTGAACACCTTAAAAATGTTGCCTTGATTTTCAATAAAAAAAATTGAAAACGTTCTTGTTTTTAAAAATTTTATAGTTCTTTTGTATTTCATATATCTGAAAAAGTGAAATATATTTTTGCGTTTGGGTTTTTGAATGTTAAGAAGTCATTTTCAAAAGCAACTTATAAGATGAGTTACCAGATTTTAAAACTAGCTTCTAATCCAAAATTGCCTTATTATAAGGACTTTCAGACAGTGTCTGTTCCTTCACACCAACAAATTCAAGTATGATTTTTTCATTATTAATTGTTATTTCATTACTCTAATTGATTTTTTATTCAGAATTTTAAACCACAATAACAAATAATGAACACGAAATATATTGATTTAATCAATCAAACCTTCTATTTTCCACAGGATGAGTTTAAATTGGAAGACAAACATCTTCAATTTCACGATATAGATTTAATGCAATTGGTGGAAGATTACGGAACACCTCTTAAGTTTACCTATATACCCCAAATTTCTAACAATATCAACCGTGCCAAAGGCTGGTTTGCCAAGGCTATAAAAAATCATAAATACAAAGGCAAATACCATTATTGCTACTGCACCAAAAGCAGTCACTTCAAGCATGTTTTGGACGAGGCACTCAATAACGACATTCATATTGAAACGTCTTCTGCCTTTGACATTGACATTGTTGAAAAAATGAAGTCTGAGGGAAAGATAACCGATAAAACATATGTGTTGTGCAACGGATTTAAGCGCGACCAATACATAGAAAATATTGCCAAATTGATCAATAATGGACATAAAAACTGCATTCCCATTATTGATAATTATGAAGAAATCGATTTGCTGTCTAAAGAAATAAAGGGAAAAATCAATATTGGCGTTCGCATAGCATCTGAGGAAGAACCAAAATTTGAGTTCTACACTTCAAGATTGGGAATAGGCTACAAGAATATCCTGCCTTTTTACCGAAGTCAAATAAAAGAGAACAATAAAGTGAAGTTAAAAATGCTGCACTTTTTTATCAATACCGGCATTCGCGACAATGCCTATTATTGGAACGAGTTGTCCAAATGTTTGAAAGTGTATACCAGTTTAAAACATATTTGCCCTACCTTGGACAGTTTGAATATTGGTGGCGGTTTCCCAATAAAAAACTCATTGGCGTTTGA
Organism: Aquaticitalea sp.; assembly: GCA_041748055.1. Lineage (GTDB taxonomy): Bacteria > Bacteroidota > Bacteroidia > Flavobacteriales > Flavobacteriaceae > JBPOFM01. Next base: position 1,405 of record JBGTDZ010000407.1, on the reverse strand, counting down.
TTTTGATTATGAATACATGGTAGATGAGATCGTTAATCAAATTAAATTGGCTTGCGACCAAGAAGAAGTGCCAGTACCAAATATTTTCACTGAATTTGGAAGTTTTACAGTAGGTGAAAGTGGCGGTGCCATATACGAAGTTTTATATCAAAAACAACAGAATGACAGGGAAAAATGGAACATGATCAATTCATCCTTCATTACCACACTTCCGGACACATGGGCAATCAATAAACGATTTATCATGTTGCCAATCAATCGTTGGTACGACAGTTATGAACGTGTGTTGCTTGGTGGATTAACTTGTGATAGTGATGATTATTACAATAGTGAACAGCATATGAACGCCATCTATCTTCCAAAATACAATAAAGAAAAACCATTGTATCTTGGCTTTTTTAACACTGGGGCTTATCAAGAAACCATCGGCGGATTTGGTGGATTGCAACATTGTTTAATACCTTCGCCAAAACATATTTTAATAGATAAAGACGAGAATGGTCAGATGAAGACCAAATTGTTTAGTGAACAACAAAAAAGTGAAGACTTACTTAAAATTTTAGGTTACAATGACACGGGCGACAAATAGGATTTGTTTTAAATTCAAAAAAAACACCAAAGCGCGAATTGCATTTTACTTCTAAAAAAATAATTATTGCAAAATGAACAATAAAACTTATGCAGGAATAGAGGAAGGATATTCCAAATTAGAGACGGCAAAAATCGTTTTGATACCAGTGCCTTATGATGGCACAAGTACTTGGCAAAAAGGAGCCTATAAAGGGCCAAAAGCTTTTTTGGATGCTTCTGAAAATATGGAGATGTACGATATAGAAACTGGTACTGAGGTCTACAAACAAGGTATTTACCTTGCGGATGCCATAATAGAGAATGCTTCTGCAGAAGATATGGTAGAAGAAGTGCACCAAACTGTCAAAAAATATATAAAACGCAACAAATTTGTGACCGCTATTGGTGGCGAACATTCCATTTCCATTGGCACCATACGTGCGTTCAACGAATGCTTTGATAACTTGACCGTGCTTCATATTGACGCACATGCCGATTTGCGCAAAGAATATCAGGGCAGTAAATGCAATCATGCCTGCGCTGTTTACGAAGCAAGCCAAACAACCAATTTGATACAAGTTGGTATTCGCAGTATGGACGTCATTGAAACCACCGTGATGGATGAAGAAAAGATATATTTTGCCCACGATATGGTCAATGATGAATTTTGGATGGACAGTGCCATTGACCAAATGACAGAAAATGTTTTCATCACCATAGATTTGGATGCTTTTGATCCATCAATTATGCCGTCGACTGGAACACCAGAACCAGGTGGGTTGTTGTGGTACGAAACGCTCGATTTCTTAAAAAAAGTTTTTGAAGAAAAAAATGT
>JBGTDZ010000406.1:0-2904 GCA_041748055.1 Aquaticitalea sp. | reverse complement strand
GTGGAAGACCGGGCTCGAACCGGCGACCCTCGGTACCACAAACCGATGCTCTAACCAACTGAGCTACAACCACCATGTAGCCGCATTTTTCAATGCGTGTGCAAATGTAATTTATTTAAGAGTTATTGCAAAGATTTTTTTCGAAAAAAATCAAATTATGTCAAACAAACTATCCACCGCTACATACCTTTCCGTAGTAAAGCCTTCGGCATGTTCTACCCCTATAATACGTCCTAAATCCCTTGCCCTATAATCTACACTATCCGTAAAGTTTTTGCTAGAGATTGGAGTTTCTGGAAGCTTGCTATTGGCATCGTAAAATTGAGTTTTATATGCTAACACGGCTTTCATCTTTGTATCCATAAATCCTGTAATGTCTACTACAAAATCTGGCTCAATGTGTTTCCATTGGATGAAATGATAGACGTGCTTTGGTCGCCAGTGCTCTTGGTTTTTTCCTTCCAATTCTGTTTCAATTTTCATCAATCCACTTAGAAAACAAGCATCGCTGACCAGTTGACTTCCTCTGGCGTGATCGATGTGCCGGTCTTCAATGGCATTGCATAACACGATGTCCGGTTTGTATTTACGAATGACTTTAATAACTTCCAACTGATGGTGCTTATCATTCTCAAAAAAACCATCTGCAAATTCTAAATTCTCCCGAATTGAGATGCCTAGAATTTTTGCAGCATCCTGTGCTTCTTTGTCTCTAGTTATAGCCGTGCCCCGTGTTCCGAGTTCGCCGCGGCTCAAATCGATAATGCCAACTTTTTTACCTCGATGTACCTCTTTTGCAATGGTGCCACTACAACCTAATTCCACATCATCTGGATGTGAGCCAATGGCAAGTATATCTAATTTCATTATTTCAATTATTGTTTTTATTCCATTCTTGTTGTTCCAATTTGCTCAAGAAGGTCCATGCGATGATTCTGCTTACTTTATTTCCCTGAATCATATCCAATAACTTAATCTCAGTAGCTCCCAATTTTTCCAAGGATGCCTGCATTGATTTGATATGACTAATGTTAGATACCAAGCTCGTAAACCAAAAGCACTGTTTCTTAAATTGTGAACTTTCATACAGATAGTTATGCAAAAAAGCTTTTTCACCTCCTTTATAACTTATTTCTTTTGAGGTCCCACTAAAATTCCTGACAACCTTATCTTGTTGTTTGCCTAAGCCTTTTAATTTTATTTCAGTCGCTTCAATGGCATCCCTTTCACTTTTATAAAATGGGGGATTGCACATAGTGGCCGTAAACTTGTCTGAAGCTTTTATGATGTTTTTTAGAATGTGCATTTCATCATTTTGAAATCTTAATTCTATGCTTTTGTCTAAATTATTTCTATCAACGATTGTTTGCCCTGATTGCAAAGAGTTTGGTTCTATATCGGTTCCTACAAACTTCCAATTATATTCAGCGTGACCAAGCAGTGGATAAATACAGGTGGCTCCCGCACCAATATCCAATATCTTGACATCGGTAGCAAAATGGCTTCTTTTTAATAGTTCCGCCAAATGGTGAATATAATCTGCTCTGCCAGGAATGGGTGGGCATAGATTTTCATCAGGGAATTCCCAAAAGGTAATGTTGTAATGGTTAAACAACAAGGCTTTGTTTAATGCTTTTACTGCTTTCGGATTGGCGAAATCTATTGTTTGGGTCTGATACTCGTTTTCAAAAACAAAAGGTCTTAATACTTCGCACCTTTGTGTCAATGCATCAAAATCGTACTTATTGTTATGAATGTTGTTTTTATGCAAAGGATGACCTTGTATTTGTATTCTGCTTAAATTTGTTTTCAATTCGTCTAATAGGTATGATCCAAAGATGGCAACCCCAATTTTTCGAGTTTTCTATGGTTTCAGGTTTCTAATGTTTCACACCTCAACATCTTATTGACAAACAATAAAAAGTATCAGTTTGAAACCTGAAATTTGAAACTTGAAACTTTTTTAATCGCTTGCTCGATATCATCCATCAAATCCTGTTTGGATTCTATTCCAACGGAGAAACGGATCAAATTATCGCTTACTCCTATTGCATCTCGTTCTTGTTGGGTCAATAATGAATGCGATGTTTTATGTGGCGACAATACAGTGCTTTCGACTCCGGCCAAACTCATGGAGGATTTGATCAGTTTTAATTCATTCTGAAATTGCATGGCATCCAAGCCATCGGCGAGCTCAAAGGAAAGCATTCCTCCAAAACCCTTCATCTGTGATTTTGCCAGTTCGTATTGTGGATGACTTTTCAATCCTGGATAATAGACGTTTTTCACATCTTCATGATCAAAAAGGAATTTTGCCAGTTTTTTTGCGTTCCTATTTTGGGCTTTGACCCGTAATGCCAATGTTTTCATACTACGCTCCAACATCCAAACCGTAAAATCACTTAAGCTACCTCCAAGATTTTTGGCTACATTCCAGATGATTTTCATATGTTCGTGGCTACATGCGACCGCACCGGCAAGAATATCGGAATGACCTCCCAAATATTTGGTTGCGGAATGCATAACGATATCAATACCAAAATCTATGGGTGTTTGATTAATTGGACTTGCAAATGTATTATCGATTGTGGTCAATAAGCCATTTGACTTTGCCAACTCAGCGACACCCTTGATATCCGTAATGGTCAACAACGGGTTTGAAGGTGTTTCAATATGGATCACTTTAGTGTTTGGCTTTATTGCAGCTTTAAAATCCGAGATTTCATAACCATTGGTAAAAGTAAATTCGATGCCATACTTTGGAAATTCCTCACGGATAAAATTACTCGTTCCACCATACAGAGTGTTTTGCACCACAATATGATCCCCATTTTTTAAAAGTGACAACAATACCGTACTGATGGCGGCCATCCCGCTACCGAAAATCAAACCTGCTTCAGCATG
>JBGTDZ010000405.1:0-12130 GCA_041748055.1 Aquaticitalea sp. | reverse complement strand
ATGTTTAATAATTGATGATGAGCCACCTGCCATAGAAATTCTATCAAAATATGTTGAATCCATTGATCAAATTGAAATTGTTGGGGTCTGTAGCAATGCCTTAAAGGCAATGGAATATTTGCACAAGGGAAAAATAGATTTAGTCTTTCTCGATATAGAAATGCCAAAATTATCTGGAATTGATTTAATTAAATCGTTACCGTATCCACCAAAAGTTATTTTTACTACCGCTCACAAGGAATTTGCACTTGAGGCATTCGATTTAAATGTTGTTGATTATTTGTTAAAACCTATTTCTTATGAGCGTTTCATAAAATCGGTCAACAAGCTTCTAGATTCCAATTTTTATGAGATAAATGATCTGGCAATAAATACCCCTGGTTTTTTATATTTTAAATGTCAACGTAAAATGGTAAAAGTCTATCTAGATGATTTACTGTATGTAGAGAGCCAAAAGGATTATGTTATTTTACATTGCCACCAATTACCACCATTGAAAATTAAGGAACAATTGAATATTATTGAAGCCATGCTGCCAAAAAACATGTTTTTGAGGGTGCATCGTTCTTTTATTGTTTCGACAGCTAAAATATCTGCCTTTTCAAAATATAATATAGAAATTGGGGCAATCGAAATTCCAATTGGACGGTTATATAATGATGTCATTAAAAAAATTCCAACCAATTAAAATTTTATTTTTTGATGCTTTTCGGAGAACATTATGGAGAGAAATAAATATTGAATGATTATAAAATCTGAATACTGGTTCTAATATTATCAGTTTCAAAACATGTCACTTCGGTGCTTAATATTAGAAATAATTCCCTTCACGATTTTCTGTATTGTATTTAGTGGCAACATTAAGGATGCATGGTAGTAAAAAGATAAGGTCATTCCATTGTAATCCAACTTTGGAGGAAACCATGATTCCGAGTACGGAAAAGCTGAAAGTTAAGATTGAGCAATTGTTCGGTATTGATGTTATTTTTCCAGATAAGCCCAAACAAAATTTGGATGATGACCATCCCGTCGAACCATTTCCCAAGTCATCCGAAAAGTCGTTTTAAAAATTCAACAAATTTTTAAACCACTAAATTTCTAATTATTAATTTTTTGTATCTTCCATAGTAATAATTAAAACCGATCATGCTTACAAAAAAGAGATATTCCATTAAAAACCTTGTGGTTTGGACACGTTGGGAAACACTTGTTTTTATTATTTACGCGGCTGCATTAACAATCTTATATGCAGTTCTTGATTTTACATTTCTAAATTTGCCTTGGACGCCAATTGCCCTTGTTGGTACGGCTGTTGCCTTTGTTGTTGGATTTCAGAATAGCGCGGCCTATGAACGTATCTGGGAAGCAAGAAAAATTTGGGGAGGAATTGTGAATACGTCTAGGACTTGGGGAATGAAAGTTAATGACATGGTATCTGATGAACACTCAAAAACCCCGGTAGATGCTGAATTTATAAAAAATCAAAAACGTCAGTTGGTATATAGACATATAGCTTGGATGACAAGTTTACGACATGCCATGCGTCAACCAAAACCATGGGAAGTCAATATGAAAGAGCATACCAATAAGGAATGGGAGAATTTGATTCATATTCCAGAAAGAATCACTTCGTTAGACGATGATTTAGATCCCTATTTATCTCCAGAAGAAAAAGTGCATATTTTAGAAAAAGGTAATAAAGCAACTGCCATCTTATTTCTTCAATCAAAGCACCTTAGGGAATTAAAGGAGAAATATTTGATTTGGGAGTTTTCATTTTTGGAATTGGAGAACGTGTTGCAAGAATTGTTCACGTTACAGGGCCAATCCGAACGCATTAAAAATTTTCCATATCCGAGACAATTCGCAACCCTATCAAATTTGTTCGTCAAGGTTTTTATTATATTGCTTCCATTTGGGATTATTCCGGAATTTGCAAAAATCGGATTGACCATGACAGAAAAGTTTCCGATGGTCGCGTCGTATTTCGTTTGGCTTGCCATTCCTTTTTGTGTGATTGTTTCTTGGGTATTTCATACGATGGAACGTATTGGTCGTGTGGGGGAAAATCCATTTGAAGGCACTGCGAATGATGTTCCTATCTCAACTATTGCAAGAGGAATAGAAATTGATTTGCGGCAAATGATGGATGAGAATGAAGAAATAATTCCTAAACAATTCCCTTCTCATTACGATGTGCAGATGTAATTTATTTTTATGGTGCGATATAATTCACTATCTTCCAACAAATACTAAAACTTAATCATATGAAAAAAGTAATTTTTATGTCCTTGATGACACTTTTCATCGCCTTATCATTTAATTCTTGCAGAGATACAAATGAAAAAGATGAGAGAACAGAAACCGAAAAAGTCATCGACGAAATGGAGGCAGATGGTGCCGATGTAGAAGTTAGTCGAGACGGAGACAAAATAAAAATGGAAACTGACGATAAGGAAGTTAAGATTAAAGAAGATGATGGGGATGTTAAAGTCAAAGTGAAAACGGAAAATGACGATAATTAATTTTTAAATTCAATAATTTTTAGAAACGGTTCCTTTACGAACCGTTTTTTTTATTTTATCAAATCGCAATAGCTGATGATGGTGTCAAAACCTTTGGATTGAAAATAATCTGAAGGACTATCTTTTGAAGCGACCAAAACAAAGTCCCCTCCCCATGCACCAAGACTTTTAATACTTCCTTTGAAATCGGAAAATAATAATTCTTTAATTGTTTTCTGCCGGATAATGCAGGAAATGATGCGTTCATGTTGTTCCATTAATTTTTGAAAATCTGTCAAATTATCACAACCAATAAGTTCATTCGTGATATTGTTGATTTCTGAAATCTCTTCAGAAATATTGTTTCTATTAGACTTATATTGCGCAATGGCATCACGACTGTTCTGCTTTTTGTTGAGATAGACAAAATAGAGATTGTCTTTAAAAATAGGATTAAAAGCGACTTCATTTACTTTGGGTTGATTGGAAATTAATTGATAGGTAATTGGCATTTCATGCTGTGCGCAAGCAATATCATAACCACTTCCCCCGAATGTTTCCGCCAATAATCGATAGGCATCAATTTTTGCCCAATTCGCTATGTTATTTATCAAGGTCGATGAGCTTCCAAGTCCCCAGTTCGTTGGAAAATCGAGTTTGGTAATAACCTTAAATCCCTTGTCTCGGTTTATATACGGATTAAAAAAGAACTCATGGTGCTGACCTACTTGATACAAAATTTTTAATAAGGTGTTTTCCGCTGTTATTGATTTGGTACTTTCCACACTTTCATATATAAATGGAAATACCAATTCCACCAGATTGAATTCTGTTTCAAACCAAATCTTACCTTTTGCATCATAACTTTCCCAAATAATTTTTGGTTCATCTATCTCTTCAATTGTCATTGATTGCCCCAATTTTGTTGGTAATGCAAGTGCTAGCGCACCATCAAGCACCACATATTCGCCCGTTAAAAGTAGTTTTCCGTTGCTATAGAATGTTTCAGGTTTCGGGTTCAAAATTCAAAATTCAAGGTTGCTCAATTGGAATTTGGTATTTACTCTTTTGGATTTTAACATTCTTAATTCTTTATTCGTATTCCTGATAGTGCCTTTTCAACCGAACTATGTGTCACTACATTGAACTTAAAATACTCAACCATTTTTGATTTTTCATCATTTGTTGCGTTCAATAGATTCAGCATATTCATCAAATGCATTTTCATGTGACCTTCTTGGATTCCAGTAGTAGTTAGCGAACTTAAAGCAGCAAAATTCTGTGCCAAACCAGCCACGGCCACAATTTTCATTAATTCTTTTGAATTGGGGTTGCCCAGCATTTCCAAAGCCAACTTCACCAAGGGGTGCAAACTGGTCAAGCCACCGACTGTCCCGAGTGCCAAAGGGATTTCCATCCAAAATTTAAAAACACCATCCTTGATTTCAGCATGCGTTAAACTGCTATACGACCCGTCTTTTGCTGCATAAGCATGAACGCCAGCTTCCACAGCTCGAAAGTCATTTCCTGTTGCCAAAACTACAGCGTCGATGCCATTCATGATGCCTTTGTTGTGCGTAACAGCTCGGTATGGTTCTACTTCTGCAATGTTTACCGCTTGGATGAACTTCTTTGCAAAGGATTCTCCCGAAATTGATTTGTCATCTTTCAAGTCATCAACCTTGCAACTCACTTCAGACCTGACCAAGCAATTAGGCACATAATTGGACAAAATACTCATCACAATTTCGATGTTTTTTTCTTCCTCAGAAAAGCCATCAAAACGCTGTGCCTCGGTTTTAAAGGTTTTTGCAAATTGCTCCAAACAAGAATTGATGAAATTGGCGCCCATCGCATCCAAAGTTTCAAATGTGGCGTGCAGCTGATAATATCCTTTCAGTTTGTCGGTTTTGTTAACCAACTGGATGCCCAAAATTCCGCCACCACGCTTTTGCATACTATTGGTAATGAATTCTGTTTCTACGAACAATTTTGGTTTCACCAGATCAAAAAACTTTAACAAAGTTGCGTGATTGCCATGGTACATAAAATGCACTTGGCCGATTTTGGTTGTGGAAATGACTTCTGCCTTAAAGCCACCTCTCTCCAACCAAAATTTAGCAGCCTTACTCGCAGCAGCAACTACGGAACTTTCTTCGATGGCCATTGGGATGGTGTACAATGATCCGTTGATCAGGAAATTGGGAGCTACGGCAAATGGCAAATAATAATTCGTAATGGTGTTTTCGACAAATTCATCATGCAATTGTTGGAGTCTATCATCAGCGTTCCAATATTGCTTCAAGATTTGTGTGGCTGTAGGTTTATCAGCAAAGTAAGCATTTACAATCCAATCAATTTTTTTTGATTTTGAAAGTTTTGAGAAGCCCGAAATAGGTTTGGTCATGGCCGTTTGTTTCTACATACAAAGATAGTATCTTGGTATGAATATTGTTTGTCAAACGCCAAGATTGCGCATTTCACTGTTAATAGTTAGTGTTTTTGTATTATTTTTAGTAAACTTGGCGATATTTTGTCAAAAAATCATACCCCACATGAAATTTTTAAAATACCCTTTGATTTTATGTTTTTTATTAACTGGTTTTATATCAGCACAGAATAAGGACATCACACTTGATGAAATTTGGAATGGTACATTTAGGACCGAAGGGATGCAATCTTTGCATTCCATGAACAACGGCCAACAGTATTCTGTTTTAAATACCAAAAACGGAAATAGTACCATCGAAATCTACGATTATAAAACCTTGGAGAAAGTAAAGACAGTGGTGAATTCTGCAGATTTGAAAGATGTCAAAAGCTTTTCAGATTATACATTCAGTGATGATGCAAGTAAAGTGATATTGGCAACTGAAGTAGAATCTATTTTTCGGCGCTCCACCCTGGGTGTTTTTTACATTTTGGATACAAAAACAAAAACTGTCACTAAAATATCTGATGAGAAAATACAAGAGCCATCCTTTTCGCCAGAGGGAAGCAAAGTTGCTTTTGGCTTGAACAATAATCTTTTCATAAAGGATCTGGCTACCAATCAAACAACTCAAATCACGTTTGATGGCGATAAGAATAAAATCATCAATGGCATTACCGATTGGGTTTATGAGGAAGAATTTAGCTTTGTTCGAGCATTTGAATGGAATGCCGACGGTACTAAAATAGCCTTCATAAGATTTGATGAAACCAATGTTCCAGAATTCTCTATGGACATTTACGGAAAAAATCTATATCCTGAACAGGAAACTTTCAAATATCCAAAGGCAGGAGAAGCCAATTCCATTGTTTCTCTTCACATTTATGATGTGTCTTCAAAAACGTTGAGTGATGTAAAAGTTGATAAAGTATATAGTGATTTTTATATTCCAAGAATTGAATGGACTCATGATGCTGATTTATTGAGTGCTCAATTTCTAAATAGGCATCAAAATCAGCTGGATTTGTGGCTCATTGATTCAAAAACAATGTCATCCACTCTTATTATGGAGGAAACTGACAAAGCGTATGTAGATGTGACCGATAATTTAACGTTCTTGAAAGACAATAGTTTTATCTGGACAAGTGAAAAAGATGGTTATAATCATATCTATCATTATTCGAAAGATGGAACATTAATCAATCAAGTCACCAAAGGACCTTGGGAAGTAACCAATTATTATGGTTACGACAATAAAAGCAACACTATTTTTTATCAATCGGTAGAGAATGGGTCCATTAACCGAGATGTATATTCCATTTCCATCGATGGCAAAAACAAAACCCGTTTGACCAAGGGTACAGGAACTAACGATGCCGATTTCAGCACAGACTTTACCTATTTCATAAATACATTCTCAAGCGCAACGACCCCTCCGGAATATACGTTGAATGATTCAAAATCTGGAAATGTGGTCAAAACGATAGTTGATAATGATGCACTTTCCCAAAAATTATTGGATTATAAAACTTCCAGCAAAGAATTTTCGACCATAAATGTAAATGGCAACGACTTGAATATGTGGATGATAAAACCCGCCAATTTTGATTCGACGAAAACTTATCCGTTGTTTATGTTTCAATATTCTGGCCCAGGATCACAGAGCGTTGCCAATCGTTGGAACGCGTCCAATGATTATTGGTATCAGCATTTGGCGCAGCAAGGTTACATCGTAGCATGTGTTGATGGTCGTGGCACAGGTTTCAAAGGATCGGATTTCAAAAAAATAACACAGAACGAATTAGGCAAATATGAGGTCGAAGATCAGATTGAAGCTGCAAAAAAATTGGGAAAATTAAGCTATATCGATGCCAGTAGAATCGGAATTTGGGGTTGGAGCTATGGAGGCTTTATGAGCAGCAATGCACTTTTTAAAGGGAATGATGTGTTTAAAATGGCCATTGCGGTGGCTCCAGTGACCAGTTGGAGATTCTACGATTCTGTCTATACAGAACGATATATGACCACACCACAGGAAAATGCCAGTGGTTATGATGACAATTCGCCAATCAATCATGTCGATAAGTTAAAAGGCGATTATTTGTTGATCCATGGTTCAGGCGACGATAATGTGCATGTTCAAAATAGTTTGCGTATGATTGACGCTTTGATAGAAGCAAACAAGCAGTTTGAATGGATGATATATCCAGACAAAAACCACAGCATTTATGGTGGCAATACGAGAGTTCATTTATACACAAAAATGACCAATTTTATCAATAAAACCTTAGGTGATAAAATAGATGCTACCAAAGAAAAAAAGATAAATACTTCCAATATCAAAAGCTAAACTAACAATTACTAACTATTATTTACTTATGGCGACAACAGCAAAACCAGTAAAGCAAAATGAACTATTTGGACATCCGGTAGGTTTGTACGTGCTATTTTTTACCGAAATGTGGGAGCGTTTTTCCTATTATGGAATGCGTGCCATTTTAGTGCTTTATCTTGTAGCATCAACTCAGGATGCCAATGCGGGATTAGGTTGGAGTAATGGAGAAGCTTTGGCTCTATACGGATGGTACACAATGTTGGTTTATGTCGCTTCAATTCCCGGCGGATGGATTGCAGATAAGTTTTTGGGGCAAAAAAAATCGGTATTGATCGGTGGAATCCTTTTGGTGGTTGGTCACGGAATTTTATCCGTTGAGGAAATGTGGGCATTTTACACGGGATTGGGATTGATCATTGCAGGCGTTGGTATGTTGAAACCGAATATTTCTACGATGGTGGGTGGTCTATATAAACAAGGCGACATTAGAAGGGATAAAGGATTTACAATTTTTTACATCGGAATTAATTTAGGTGCATTTTTGTCAAGTTTGATTGTTGGTTATGTTGGAGAAGTACATGGATGGCATTACGGCTTCGGACTTGCTGCAATTGGAATGGCCTTGGGATTGATTCAGTATTTGGCTGGGCAGAAACATTTGAAATATGTAGGCAACAATACGAGCAATTCAGAAAATGAAGAAGAGAAGGCAGCAATGAAGCGCCCACTTACCAAAATTGAAAAAGACAGAGTGATTGTTCTGTTCATTTCCTTTTTATTGGTCATTGTATTTTGGGGAGCTTTCGAACAAGCCGGTGGATTGATGAATATATATGCCTCAGAAAAAACAGATAGAATGCTCATGGGCTGGGAAGTACCTGCATCATGGTTTCAATCTTTGAATGCCATGTTCATTATCTTTTTAGGCACCACTGTGGCACTTTATTGGGCCAATAGAAAACTAAAAGGCAAAATTTCTACATCACTTTTCAAAATGATTGTCGGTTTGATTATCATGGGAACAGGGTTTTTCTTCATGACTGCCGCTGCAGCGCAATACGAAAGTAATGGTGCGTCCGCAATGTATTGGTTGGTCTTGGCCTATTTGTTCCACACCATTGGCGAATTATGTATTTCGCCGGTTGCCTTATCCTACATTACTAAATTGGCACCCTTAAAATATGCCTCCTTAATGATGGGTGTCTATTTTGCGATGACAGGTTTTGGTAACAAACTTGCAGGTTTGTTGGGTGAAGCTTCTGTGAGTTTGGGTGAGTATACTATCTTCACGGGAATTGCGATTTTCTGTGTAATATTCGGGCTATTGGTAATGGTCTTCAGAAAAAAATTGGAAAAATTGACGCATGGAGCAGAGGACAATGAAAGAGCCATGGTTGATGATGAATTGACAGAAGGTTTTGAGTTGGCTGATAATCATAAACGATAAGCATATGAATACCGCAAATTATAGGTTTGAAGGTTCAGAAATGAACAGAAAGTTATTGTTAGGACATCCATCTGGACTGTTTGTTCTCTTTTTTACCGAAATGTGGGAACGTTTTTCCTATTATGGGATGCGAGCAATTTTGGTGCTCTTTCTTACCCGTTCCATTTTAGAAGGAGGTTGGGCTTGGTCTCGCGAAGAGGCATTGGGATTATATGGCACTTATACCATGCTTGTTTATTTTTCCCCAATTATCGGGGGATTTTTAGCGGATAAATTTTTAGGCTATAGAAAAGCGGTTGCAATCGGGGCGCTCATCATGACTTTGGGTCATGCGGCAATGGCACTGGATAATCCTTGGAGCCTGTATGTAGGGATAGGTCTTTTGGTTGCGGGTAATGGGTTGTTTAAGCCAAATATCACATCCATCATTAGTGGAATGTACATCAATGCACAAGAAAAAAAGGATGGTGCATTTACCATATTTTATATGGGAGTGAACGCGGGTGCTTTTCTAGGTATCCTCTTATGTGGATATATAGGTGAAACTGTGGGGTGGCATTATGGTTTTGGCCTTGCTGGTGTGTTCATGTTTTTAGGGATGCTTCAGTTCTGGTTTGCACAGGGAATTTTTGGAAAAATCGGATTATCACCTTCAAAGACCATTGAATATAACGATGCCATTGTCAACAATAAGGAAATTGAGCGCGAAATTATACAAGAGATAGTCCCTACAAAAATTCAAAGAGACCGATATATTGTAGTTGCAATTTTGGCGTTTTTTACCATTTTCTTTTGGGCGGCATTCGAACAGGCAGGAGGCTCAATGACCATTTTTGCAGCCGACTACACAAATAGGTTACTGGTTGGAAATGCTGCAGATATGTTTAGGATTGCCAATACCTTGCTTACGGTAGTTCCATTGATAATTATTACCTATGTGCTGTTTAAATTGTTCCAGATTACTTTTAAAAAGTATGCATTATCAAATATATCTTTAGGGACAAGTTTTGCCATTATTTGGGCGATTGTTATTTGGATGCTTTATAACCAATACAATACCATTGGAACGGAAGTGCCGGCTTCTTGGTTTTCAATATTGAATTCATTTTATATCATAGCCTTTGCGCCTCTGGTTTCGAAAATTTGGGAAAGTAAATATAATCCGTCAGCCTCTGTAAAGTTCGGAATTGGATTGGTTTTGTTGGGATTGGGTTTTGGTATTTTGGCTTATGGCTCAACAGGTATAGAACAAGGTGCACAAAACGCATCAGTTAGTATGATTTGGTTAATATTGGCGTATTTACTTCATACGTTGGGAGAATTGTCATTGTCACCAGTAGGATTGTCTTATGTAAGCAAATTGGTCCCTGCCACTAAAATAGGATTGATGTTTGGTCTGTGGTATATTGCAATAGGCTTGGGAAATAAAACTGCAGGTGAAATGGGTGGAATGATAGATAAAATTACTGCAGCTTATGATATGACAACATTTTTCTTGATTTTCACCATAGTGCCCATTATAGCGGGTCTCATAATTATGTCCTTAACTCCTATCATGAATAAACTCATGCACGGCGTTCGTTAATCGAATAAAATCGTTAAAATAAAGACAAAATGCTCCGAATAGGAGCATTTTTCGTAAGTTCGGAACAACTTTTGCTTCTTACGTATAGATTTAAATTTTACAGCTAATGAAAAAAATAACTTTGATTTTGGCTTTGGTACTTTTCACCACTTCCAATACCATCGCACAAGAAATAAAATGGGTCACTTTTGAAGAAGCTTTGACACTTCAAAAAAAGAAACCAAAAAAAATAATGATGGACGTGTATACCAATTGGTGCGGACCTTGCAAGATGTTGGATAAGAATACCTTTCAAAATGTCGATGTTGCAAAGTACATTAATGATAATTATTACGCTGTTAAATTCAATGCCGAGGGCAATGACGTGATAAAATATAAGGGTGCAACTTATTCCAATCCAGGTTATAAAGCCGAAATGGCATCCAGAAGAAACGGCGTGCATGATTTAACGCGTTTACTGCAAGTCAATGCGTATCCCACCATTGTTTTCTTTGATGATAAAGGCGAACTTATTTTCCCGGTAAGAGGCTATCAAAATCCTCAACAGTTGGAGTTATATTTAAAAATGTTTAAGGACGATAAGCATAAGGATATGAAAACCCAGGAAGATTTTAACACTTATTACTCTGCCTTCGTACCAGCATTTAAAGGTTAACAATCAATATCGAAATACAAAAGCTCCCATTTCACTCGTTTGATGGAATGGGATTTTTTCTTGTTTACACGTTGCCTTCCATCGTTCTGCATAGGTTTTATAATTGCTCCCATCTACAATAATGAGTTTTGGATTGATGGAATCTATGAGTCTTTTCAAATTTATTCTTGGTGAGTTACGAAGCAGAATATAATCAGGTCGGAAGGATTTGACATTATAAATTCCCAAACTGTCTATTACCAATAGTTTGTCGCCTTTTAATGGGTAGATAGATTGTAATTCTGCATTTTTAATGGTCGCTATCGAATGTCCAACTTTGTAATTCCTGATGACATTATCTTTTGATTTGGATAAACTATCAAGATTGGTAGCCACTGTCAATGTTTTATATTCCTTCATTCCTATAAGTGAAAATTTATTCTTATGGAACACAATAAATTCACTGGAAGTGTTTCGATAGTTTTCAAATATAAATGCACCTTGGCATATTAAGGCCGCTACCAACACCACAATCAATCTTCTGTAATTTGGTTTTTTGAAATATGAAACCAACAAAATAATGCCTATATAAGAAATAATCACAAACAGGATTCCAAAGGAAATGTCCCTAAACACAAAACGTTCTTGATGCGATACCCAAGACACAAAATCGTTCATTAGACTAACAAAAAACCCGAAAATATGGGCAACAAATTGTGGCAGCCAATTCAATAATGCCAAAATTATAACAAATATGCCGAAGCATAAATTCAAGGTCAACAATGGAATAACGAGGAGATTGGAAATAAAAAACAAACCAGGGAATTGATGAAAATAATATAGACTGATAGGAACAACACCCATTTGTGCGGCCAAAGTCACGGTAAAAACATCCCAAAAGTATCGAACCACTTTATTGGCAGGATACCATAATTTCTTGATGAGTGGTTGAATGCTCACAATAGAAATCACTGCCAAGTAACTCATTTGAAAACCTACCTCAAACAAGAACCTGGGTTTCAAAAGCAAGATGAAGAACATTGAAACTGCCAGTGTATTATAGATATTTGAGGGTCGTTTTAAATTCATCCCAATAGCGACGACGGTAAACATTGCTACTGCACGGGTAACAGAAGGGGACAAACCAGCAATGACGGCAAAACTCCATAATATGGCTAAAAGTAACATGATTTT
>JBGTDZ010000404.1:0-7209 GCA_041748055.1 Aquaticitalea sp. | reverse complement strand
CAAACCGAACTTAAAGTTAGAATCATTGATATTTCTGATCGGGAATTTGTGGACAATCGGGAGGATTATTTGTGGATTTTAAATCAGATTACCAACAGTTGAAATCTACGGGTTAAAATTGTAATCATTCTCTTTATGTTTATCCGAGATATCAATGCCAGATTGCTGTACCGTTGTTCCCAGCCCTAGGTGGCATACCTTTTCTTCCATTCAAATGCCAAAAGACATACCATTTTTCATATTCTGAAATCCTTCCTTCCTCAAATTCTTGATTAATAAGTATCCTTAACTCATCAAAATATTCAGGTGGAGAATGAACCAAAACAAAATAAGCTTTTGCTTTATATACTCCAAGTCTTTCAGTATTTGGAAAGCCATGTTTTTTCGTAATTGCAATTAATTCTCTAGTGTTTGAATCATCAATGATTTTTAAATAATTCCAAATACTATCAATTTTCTTATTGTAATTTTCAATTTCGTCTCCTAATTTTTGTTGGCCATCAAAATGTCTTTTCATCATAAAACCTTTTTCCATTCCGTATAAAGAATCTATTAAATCAAAACCATTTCTTGACGTTTGGTCAAGTTCATAAATTGAGTCTATAATTGAGTTCAAATACAGTTTGTCATCGTTTGATAAATTATATTTGTTGTCATTGGTTTTACACGAAACTATTAAGAAAATTAGAAAAATAAGGGATAAGAATGATTTCATCTTGGCAAACACATCCCAAACCACTATACCACAGCTCACTGAAATATTCAGTGAATGCTTTGTCCCAAATTGCGGGATTTCCAAAACCAAATCGCTTGCTGACACCACTTTTTGCGATACACCTTTAACTTCATTACCAAATACAAGCGCATATTTTTGATTTGGTTGTGGTTGAAAGTCATCAAGCATCGTTGCGTTATCGGCCTGTTCAATGGAGGCAACTATGATGTTCTCCGATTTAAGTTTCTGGATTAAATCAATAGTATTTTCAGCATATTCCCAATCCACGGTTTCGGTGCTTCCCAAGGCTGTTTTATGAATATCTTTATGTGGCGGGGTGGCTGTAATGCCACACAAATAGATTTTTTCAATCAAAAAAGCATCACTTGTTCGGAACACTGAACCAATATTATTCAAACTTCGGATGTTGTCCAAAACAATGATGATGGGTGTTTTTTTGGTCTCTTTAAATTCCTCGACACTCAATCGGTCGAGCTCACTGTTTTTTAGTTTGCGCATCTTATTTTTTTTGCCACGAATACAAGAATGTATATCTAAACTAATTGCCTCAAAATCTCATTTTCTGTGCGTCTTCGTAAAATCTCGGTGAAATAGTTTTTCACAAAGGGCAAAAGAAAAAATTTGTGAATTCGTGGCAACCTCTTTTAGTACAAAAATTATCAACAATTGTAAATAACTTATCCGTTTTGGATTTTAAGAACCCTCAAATAATAAGTACTTTAGCAATACTGATATTCAGTAACAAACTTACAATTTTAAACACACAAAATCATTGGTAAAAGCAGCGAAAAAAGAGACACCTTTAATGAAACAATACAATGCCATCAAGGCAAAGTATCCTGATGCGCTGCTGTTATTTAGAGTTGGGGATTTCTATGAAACCTTTGGTGAAGATGCAGTGCGTGCCTCCAAAATCCTGGACATCGTGCTGACCAAACGAGGTGCTGGCAGTGAAACTGAAACCGAATTGGCAGGTTTTCCACATCATTCCATCAATACCTATTTACCTAAATTGGTAAAAGCGGGTTGCCGTGTGGCGATTTGCGACCAGCTCGAAGACCCAAAACAGACAAAAACCATCGTCAAACGTGGGGTCACGGAGTTGGTAACACCTGGTGTTGCCTTGAATGATGATATTTTACATTCAAAAACAAATAACTTTCTTGCTGCAGTATATTTTGGTCAGAAATATGTCGGCGTTTCCTTTTTAGATGTATCGACGGGCGAGTTTATGATGTCGCAAGGCAATGAAGAATACATTGATAAGTTGCTTCAAAATTTCAATCCAAGTGAAGTATTGGTGTCAAAACCTAAGAAGAATGAATTTACCAAAACCTTCGGCAACCAATTCCATAGTTTCTTTATGGAAGATTGGGTCTTTCAGGATGATTATGCCAATGAAACCTTGCTGAAGCATTTCAATACCAAATCATTGAAAGGGTTTGGAATTGATGATTTATTTGAAGGTATTGTGGCTTCTGGCGCTATTTTGCACTATTTGAGCGAAACCCAGCACCATCAACTAAAACATATTACTTCCATCCAGCGGATCACTCAAAATGAGCATGTATGGATGGACCGTTTTACCATTAAAAATCTAGAACTTTATCATTCTACCAATCTAAATGCGGTGACCTTGATTGATGTTATTGACAAAACACATTCACCTATGGGCGGCCGTTTGCTTAAACGTTGGTTGGCATTGCCTTTGGTGGATATTGAAAAAATAAAGCAACGTCATGATGTGGTTGATTTCTTATTGAAAGAGTCTACCTTATTGATGAAACTTCAAAATCAAATTAAGAAGATTGGTGATATCGAACGCTTGATATCTAAAGTGGCTACCAACAAAATCTGTCCACGGGAAGTCGTTCAATTAAAAAATGCCTTGGAAGCAATTGTACCAATTATGTGCTTGACGACTCAATCTGATAACAATGCGTTGAAATCCATTGGAACTGCTTTGGAATTGTGCGAAGAGTTGCGCCAGCGTATCAAAGCAACGTTGAATGAAGAAGCCCCGGTCAATATTTTAAAGGGAAATTCGATTTCTTCGGATTTTAATTCAGAATTAAAAGAACTTCGTGGGCTGGCATTTTCCGGAAAGGATTATTTGGATAAAATGCTGGAACGTGAAAGTACCAGAACCGGGATTACTTCACTCAAGATTTCCTCCAATAATGTCTTTGGTTATTACATAGAGGTACGGCATTCGCAAAAGGATAAAATTCCACCAGATTGGATTCGCAAACAAACCTTGGTCAATGCCGAACGCTACATTACTGAAGAATTGAAGGAATACGAAACCAAAATCCTTGGTGCAGAAGAGCGTATTTTAGAAATAGAGCATCGTTTGTTTGCTGAATTGGTTAGTTGGATGATGCAATTCATTCCACAGGTTCAAAAAAATGCGGCTTTGATTTCTCAATTGGATTGCTTGGGTGGATTTGCTCAATTGGCAAAAGAAAATAATTATTCACGGCCAAAGATAAATGAATCCTTTGCATTGGATGTAAAAAACGGACGCCACCCAGTGATTGAAAAACAACTGCCACACGGCGAACCCTATATTGCCAATGATGTTTTTTTAGATAGGGACACACAACAAATCATCATGATCACGGGACCGAATATGTCTGGTAAGTCAGCCATTTTAAGACAAACGGCCTTGATTGTGTTGTTGGCTCAAATGGGAAGTTTTGTACCTGCGGAAGATGCTACAATCGGGTTGACTGATAAAATCTTTACTAGAGTAGGAGCGAGTGACAATATTTCCATGGGCGAATCGACCTTTATGGTGGAGATGAACGAGACGGCTTCTATACTAAACAATATTTCAGACAGAAGTTTGGTATTACTTGATGAAATTGGCCGTGGTACAAGTACCTATGATGGTATTTCCATTGCTTGGGCCATCAGCGAATATCTGCATGAACATCCAAGCAGGGCCAAAACCCTGTTCGCCACCCATTACCACGAGTTGAACGAAATGACCGAAACCTTTAAGCGTATTAAGAACTTCAACGTGTCGGTTAAGGAATTAAAAGACAATGTATTGTTTTTGAGAAAATTGGTAGAAGGCGGCAGTGCACATAGTTTTGGAATTCACGTAGCTAAAATGGCAGGCATGCCGCAGCAAGTGATACATAGAGCAGAAAGAATATTGAAACAACTCGAAAAATCGCATTCAAGTGAGGAGTTGACAAATAAAGTAAGAACATTGAACAATGAAATGCAATTGAGTTTTTTTAATTTGGACGACCCGCTTTTGGAAAGTATCAAAGAAGAAATCGTCAATATCGATATTGATACGCTTACGCCGGTTGAAGCCTTAATGAAACTCAACGAAATCAAGCGCATGCTATTGAAAAAGAAGCGTGCCTAAAAAATTCCTATATTTTTGTAAAGAAAAGCCTTTGGTATTTTAAGAAATGTATTAAATTTGCCCACTCAATTATTGAGAACGTTCATTTAAAATAAAAATCGCGAAAATAGCTCAGTTGGTAGAGCGCCACCTTGCCAAGGTGGAGGTCGCGGGTTCGAATCCCGTTTTTCGCTCAAGCGCGAAATGGATACCCCGTCCTTTGATGAATGGTCGCGGGTTCCTCCGAAGCGTCGGAGCCGTTTTTCGTGACATATCAGTCCAAGTTTGCTCAAGTGGTGGAATCGGTAGACACGCCGGACTTAAAATCCTGTGTCCATTAGGACGTGCGGGTTCAAGTCCCGCCTTGAGTACAAAGGCCTTAACAGAAATGTTGAGGCTTTTTTTGTTCATGAAAAACAGTAAAGTGAATGAGATTCGGAGATTGGTATTTTGATGTATGCTAAAAGAGGGATCAATTTTTTTGATACAAGAAATGTTTTGTAAAAATCATAAATTTGAAAAATCAAATTTAACAATCAAACATATAATCGTATTTTGTAATGCTAAAATCAATATAAAAATATGAATTACAAATTCAAACTGGCAATTGCCATCCTATTATGCTTCGGCAGTCATCTTCAAGCACAACCAAAAAATCACGTCATTGACAACATCATCAAAGAAGCCACAGAAAACTCGCAACTTGAAGTTCTCGCACACGAACTTCTAGATGTCATTGGCCCGCGTCTTGTTGGTACTCCACAAATGAAACAGGCCAACGACTGGGCGGTGTCCAAATATCAATCATGGGGTATCGATGCGAAAAATGAACAATGGGGCGAATGGAAATCGTGGGAGCGCGGCATTTCACATATTGATATGGTCAGTCCACGTGTTCAAACCTTAGATGGCATGCAGCTTGCTTGGAACCCAAGTACGGGGCCAAAAGGTGTGACGGCAGAAGTCATAGCATTGCCAATGGTTAAAGATTCGATGGAATTTCAAAATTGGTTGAAAAATACCAAAGGAAAATTCGTCATGACCTCAGAATACCAGATGACCGGTCGCCCTGATGAGAATTGGGAAAAATATGCCACGGAAGAATCGTTTGCCAAGATGAAAAAGGAACGCGATTCCCTTTCGGATATCTTTAGAGATAATTTAAGACGCACAGGATACACATCCAGAAACATCCATGAGCCTTTAGAGAAAGCTGGAGCAGTGGGCATTGTATCGTCCTATTGGTCAAAAGCTTTTGGGTCGAATAAAATATTTCAGGCCAGGACAAAAAAAATTCCGACCATCGATTTGGAATTGGAAGATTACACCATGTTGTACCGTTTAGCGAAATATGGCAGCAAACCCATCATAAAAGTGCTTGCAGAATCCAAAGATTTGGGAATTGTTCCTACGTTCAATACCATTGCCGAAATAAAAGGTATCGAAAAACCAGAAGAATATGTCATCCTTTCCGCCCATTTTGATTCATGGGATGGAGGCACAGGCGCTACCGATAATGGCACTGGAACATTGGTAATGATGGAAGCCATGCGACTACTAAAAAAAATGTATCCAAACCCAAAACGCACCATCTTGGCGGGACATTGGGGTAGTGAAGAACAAGGACTGAATGGCTCCAGAGCTTTTGTGGAAGATCACCCAGAAATTGTAGCCAATATTCAGGCGGTATTCAATCAAGATAACGGAACCGGACGTGTGGTTGATTTATCGGGTGCGGGTTATTTGCACTCCTACGAATATTTGACCCGATGGATGGAAGCTGTTCCAAAGGATATATCCAAACACGTCAAAACCGAATTTCCAGGATCGCCAAGTGCTGGCGGATCTGATAATGCATCGTTTGTCGCCGCAGGGGCTCCAGCTTTTAATTTAAGCTCTTTGAGCTGGGATTATTCGAATTATACATGGCACACCAATAGAGATACCTATGATAAGATTGTTTTTGATGATGTGCGGAGCAACGCTATTTTAACCGCTATTCTGGTCTACATGGCAAGCGAGGATGGGGCTAAAACTTCCAGGGAAAAGAGCATGCTCTCCACAAATCCAAGAACGGGAGAACTACGCACTTGGCCTACACCCCGTTCGCCTGAACGCAAAGGTGGCATGGATTGATGCGTAGAATATAAAATTAAAAAACCTCCAATCTTTATAAAAGGATGGAGGTTTTTTATTATTATGATTCAAGTTTAATATTTAAGGATTTTGGTGCTTGGGGAAAGAACCGGATTTCGGAGCACAAAAATGTCAATAAGCACTGAAGTAAATTATTGGCACAAAGCATAAAGTTTGCACCTTACCACGCCTGACGCAAAACCCGTGTTATCGGTTCGGTTTTATATTGCTGTCGCGGCAATTCAAGTTCTTTATAGGCGTCTGCCGAAAAAGTCAATGCTCTTGACTTCATATGGATTTAATGGTGTCATCTAAAGTAATTATCGCTCCGAAATTTCTTTTAATTTGTCCAATGCCGTTGGATACGTGTTGTTGAAATAATCCAAATAGTCGTCTACTGTGTCCATATCTACCCTTACAGTTGTTATCCCGTTGTTTTCTTGGTAAGAATAATTTTCATGTCCGCCTGCCCATTTTTCGACTTGTTCACCTGTTGTTACTTCAGTATCCCCATCCAAAAAACCGTAATGTCTTATGGATATAAATTTAGCTGGTTGGTGCTCTTCAATTTCAGAAACCATTCCGCCCTTTTTTCCGCTTTCGTCCACGCCTACAAAATAAATTTTGCTTCCTTTTGTCCAATTTCCTTCGTATGTGGAGGTAGGATTAAATGCTGATGTCCAATGTTCATAGGTGCTTTTGTCTTTTAATCCCAACATCGTTTCATATACTTTTTGAGCTGATGCGTTTATCTCTTTTTTAAACTGTAGTTTTTTCATTTTTATTGTAGTTATTTGAATTTCAAAGATAAACGTTTTTTCTGTCTGTAGTGTGTCCTTCTATGCTGACAGCTAAGAGGTTATAACCAGGTAAATGTAAGGATTTATAATTTAGAATTTCGGGATTATCCTATTTTGGGGATCAATCCAAGAACTGACGAACAATGTTCTTCGCCAGAAGTACATTCACGTTA
>JBGTDZ010000403.1:0-4987 GCA_041748055.1 Aquaticitalea sp. | reverse complement strand
GTTGTCAGTTCATGTATCCCCAAAAACCCAGTCACGTTAACAATGCCAGCTATAAAAGATAGGACGGTTGCAATTCGCAAATTGTGCTTAAAAGTTCTACTTTTACCTTGATGCCTGAACATTTGTTTAGTTGATTATTTTGCCCAAAATTCCCTTCCAACGAAGCTTCCGAATAAATTCACCTTCCTTTTTATCTACCAAAAAATCGAGTTGATTCCTTTTTGCCATAAAAAAGCCAGCCATATAATTATTGAATAATCGAAAACTTCCTTTATTGTAAGCCAATTTCAATGCTGAAATCAGAGTAATCAAAAAACCATATCGCATTTTGTACATCGCTTCGACTTGAAGATATTTGGAAGTTTTGCTGTAGCTAAGGCCAGTGGGTTTTAAATGTTTGACATGAAGATCTTCATCTGTTAAAATTTCCCAGCCGTTATATTTTGCCAAGAGTTCATCCACCGTATCCCAACCCATAGATGGCTTTAGTTTTCCAATTTCGAGAAAGCATGCATTTCTATAAGCTTTTAAAGCACCGCGAATATGGTCTTTTCGCGTTAGGTTTTCCAATACCCATTCTCCATTTTTTTCAATATAACAAAATCCAGAAGCCATGCCGAGTTTAGAATTCATATTGAAATGCTGTGAAAGTTTTTCTAAATAGTTAGGTGGAAATATTAAATCGGCGTCAAATTTACAGATAACGTCGTAGTTTTCTTCCAAGGTTTCGTAACCTTTATAAAACGCATTGATGATTTTTGAACCAGGCAAATGGTCATTTGAAGAAGCGTTATTGATGAGGGAAACCCAAGGAAATTTAGCTGCAAATTCCTGTACAATTTTCTGGGTTTCATCTGAGGAATTATCGTTTACTACCACAACTTTTTTTGGCAACATAGTTTGATTTGCCAAGGATTCCAGAGTCAATGCAATGAACTCAGCTTCGTTGTGAGCAGGTATGATGATTGAAAAGTTCAAGAAAATTAAGTTTAAGCTTTAAAGTTAGGCTTATTTAAGCAGATTTGGTATCGAAGCTTCGATATTGGGATTTAGTCATTGGAATGATTTAGCTTTTCAGCATAAACAATGTAGTATCTTGGTGTAAACAACCTTAAAATAGGTCTAATGCCAAGTTTGTTTGTAGGATTGGTCCATTTGTCCCTTGCGATAATTTTCCAACCGGCTTTTTCCAAAAGCCAATCAAATTGCCAATCTTCAAACTCGTGATAGTGTCTATCGAGCATGTCTGTTTTACTTCGGTATGCTGATGAAAACCATAATTTCAGCGGAACACTTGCAACCAGTTTATCAGCTTTGATGGATTTTAAAACTGTGAAAGGAGAGAGCAAATGTTCAATTATTTCGAAAGCGGTTACTACTTCAGCATTGGAATTCTCAATGGCCGCGGTATCAATATCCAAATCTTCACCTTCAGTATTTTCAACCTTAAAGCCTTCTTTTAGCATAAATTCCGTAAAAGGATTCACGACTCCCAAGTCTAAAATCGTAGCATTTTTTGGGATGTGTCGGTTTAAAAATTCGATGGTTTTTTTGTAGCGTTTATTTGGAAATGAATGCTCGTACATCTTAATGTTGATAGACAAGCGCATTAATGTTCATGCCTGCACCTACGCTAGCAAACATTATGACATCACCTTTGTTTATGCTGTGACCTTCCAACTGCCCGTGTAAAATTAAATCGTATAAGGTCGGCACTGTTGCAACACTCGAATTGCCAAGTTTGTCAATGGTCATTGGCATGATGTCTTTGGGCATTTCCAAGCCGTAAAGTTTATAGTAGCGTTGCACAATGGCCTCGTCCATTTTTTCGTTGGCTTGATGAATTAAGATTTTTTTGAGATCTTTTATGTCAAATCCGCTACTTTCCAAACAGGATTTCATGGCTTTGGGAACTTTGGTAATTGCAAATTCATAAATTTTTCGACCAAACATTTTTATGTATCTGCGTTGGTCTGTAATATCAGGATGATTGGTTTTGCCAAAATAGATAAAATGAGCTTCATCCACAGCATAGGTTGCTGTTTCATGGGCAAGAATTCCACCTTCATCAGTGCTTTCTTCTAGGACCACGGCTGCCGCACCATCACTATAAATCATGGAATCTCTATCGTGTTTGTCAACCACACGCGATAATGTTTCCGTCCCAATGATCAAGCAGCGTTTTGCCATACCAGCTTTGATAAATGCTTGCGCCTGAATGACACCTTCAATCCATCCGGGGCAACCGAATAAGATGTCATAAGCAACACATTTTGGATTTTTAATTCCTAAAAGATGCTTTATTCTCGACGCGATACTTGGAACTGTATCGCTTTGTTCTGCACCATGTTTTACATCGCCATAATTATGTGCTACAATGATATAATCGAGATGTTCTGGATTGATATTGGCATTTTCTATGGCCTTTTGGGCAGCATAATGACCGATTTCCGAGTTGACCAATGACTTTTTGATATACCGTCTTTCGTTAATTCCGGTAATGGCTTTGAACTTTTCGACAATAACTTCATTTGTGTTATTGATAGACGAACCATCAACATTCAAGAATTCATGTTGATAAAAATTCTCGTTTGTTTCAATCTGGCAAGGAATATAACTTCCGGTTCCTGTTATTTTTATGGACATTTTAACGCTAATTGTGTTCAACTGACTAATGTACTTATTATTCGTTTTGGTTGAATTATTTTAGTTAACTTTTTGACAAATTTTATCAAATCATCATATATTTTTACGAAATCATCATATGGTAAAGAAACAGATTTCGTTCAATCATACAAAAAAGAGTTTTAAATAGGACGTTTTTTATTAATTAAGCTTCCATATATTCCTCAATCGGGGCGCAAGTGCAAATTAAATTTCTATCTCCATAAGCATCATCAACTCGTCTTACTGAAGGCCAAAATTTATTTTCCTGGACATAATCCAATGGATAAGCAGCAGCTTCACGAGTATAAGGAAAGTTCCAATCGTTTGCCGTTAACATGGCCAAGGTATGTGGAGCGTTTTTAAGAACATTGTCAGCGTCATCCTTGGTTGCTTTATCTATTTCCTTTCTGATAGAAAGCATCGCATCGCAAAAACGATCCATTTCTTCTTTTCCTTCACTTTCTGTAGGCTCAATCATTAAAGTTCCTGCAACTGGGAAAGACACCGTTGGAGCATGGAATCCGTAATCCATTAAGCGTTTGGCAATGTCTACAACTTCAATTCCGTTTTCTTTGAATGGTCGGCAATCGACAATCATTTCGTGGGCAGCTCTTCCTCTTTCCCCTGAATACAAAGTATCAAATTGACCTTGTAAACGCTGTTTGATATAATTGGCATTCAATATCGCAACTTTGGTGGCTTGTGTCAAACCTTCAGCACCCAACATCATGATGTAACCATACGAAATCAAACAAGCCAAGGCAGAACCAAAAGGTGCAGCAGAAATGGCCGTAATGGCTTTATCACCTCCAGTTTTGATGACAGGGTTTCCAGGTAAAAAGGGGACTAATTGCTTAGCGACACAAATTGGTCCAACGCCTGGACCACCGCCCCCATGAGGAATGGCAAAGGTTTTATGTAAGTTGAGGTGACATACGTCTGCGCCAATATTTCCTGGGTTGGTCAACCCAACTTGCGCATTCATGTTGGCGCCATCCATGTACACTTGTCCACCATTGTCGTGAATGATTTTAGTGATTTCCCTAATGGCTGATTCGTAAACGCCATGTGTCGATGGATATGTAACCATCAAACATGATAAATTGTCTTTATGCAACAAAGCCTTTTCCCGTAAATCGTCCACATCAATATTTCCTTCATTGGTCGATTTTGTAACCACTACTTTCATGCCAGCCATTACTGCACTTGCAGGATTGGTTCCATGTGCGGATGAAGGAATCAAACAGATGTCTCTATGATGGTCACCGCGGGATTCGTGATAGGCCTTAATGACCATCAATCCTGCGTATTCGCCTTGTGCGCCGGAGTTTGGTTGCAAGGACGTTGCAGCAAAACCTGTGATTTCGGTCAATTGGTCTTCCAGTTTTTTCAAAACAATCTGATAGCCTTCGGCTTGTTCTATTGGGCAAAATGGATGCATAGTGCCCCAATTGGACCAACTCAAGGGTAACATTTCGGCAGCGGCATTCAATTTCATGGTGCAAGATCCCAGTGAAATCATGGAATGGTTCAATGACAGATCTTTGCGTTCCAACATTTTTATGTAACGCATCAATTCGGTTTCCGAATGGTGTTTGTTGAACACTTCCAAAGTCAGGAAATCGGATTGGCGTTGCATGGATTCTGAAATGTTATTTACCTTTTCAATAGCGGAAATCTTGATGGTTTCTTTCTCACGGTTTTCAGCGAAAATGGCAATGATTTCATTGGCATCCTTTAAAGAAGTAGTTTGATTGATGGAAATTGTCACTGTATCCGCATCTGGATAAAAGAAATTCACTTCATGACGTTCCGCAATTTTTTTGATGCTTGCTGAATTTGCTTCAATTTTAATCGTATCAAAAAATGAAGTATTTATTTGTTTGTATCCCAATTCACCCAATGCTTTTGATACGCTCGAAGCTGTATGGTGAACTTTATCGGCAATAAATTTCAATCCTTTTGGGCCATGGTACACTGCATACATTCCGGCCATCACAGCCAAAAGTACTTGAGCCGTACAAATATTGGAAGTCGCTTTGTCGCGTTTGATGTGCTGTTCGCGAGTTTGTAATGCCATTCGCAAGGCTCTGTTGCCATTCATATCTTTGGTCACCCCAATAATGCGGCCTGGAATATCACGTTTGTAAATATCCTTTGTAGCAAAGTAAGCCGCATGTGGACCCCCATAACCCATGGGCACTCCAAAACGTTGCGTGGTTCCGACTACCAAATCTGCTCCAAATTTACCAGGGGCTTCCAATTTTACCAAACTCAAAATATCAGCCGCAACAGCTACTTTTATTTGATTGTCATTGGC
>JBGTDZ010000402.1:0-1988 GCA_041748055.1 Aquaticitalea sp. | reverse complement strand
AAAGTTGTTGTTTGTATTTATAATAATTAATTAAAAACATTGAAGCACAAAATTATTAGTGTAATTCGTTCATCGAAGTTAAAAACAATTTAAATGAAGAGTTTTATGTTTCATAACCAATACATCAGTAGCAATAGCATCCCAAAAAAACAATATTAATACGTGTTAAAGATCTCTTAACACCTTAACAATTCAATAACACTTTAGTAATTAAACCAAAGCCTTTAGGTAACATCACTTCATGGTTCTAAACGTAATTTTGAAAAAACAAAACCAAAATAATTTAGACATGACAACAAAAAAATTACTCTTTAGTTTACTGATTGTGTTAGCAATCGGAACATTCAATGCCTGCGAAGATGGCCAGGATGGCATCAACGGTATCGACGGTGTGGATGGAACTGATGGTCAAGATGGTGCGGATGGTGAAGATTTTACTCCAGAACCAACTATTTTCTCAAACAAATCGAGCTTCAGCCCATTAGTAGCCATTGCGCCTCAATACAATTTCGTTGAGGCCTATTCTTTGATCACCACTCCCGATGTCATTGGTACAAGCGGATTTCAACTGGCCGGTTCGGCGGATGGTGCAGGATTTTTAAATGACCCTAATGGTGGTTATGTATTTGTTGTAAACTGCGAAGACAGCTATGCAGTCGCAAGAATCCATTTGGATGAAAACTTGATCCCAACGTCTGGTGATTATTTATTGAACTCTGGTGTAGGAGATGTTGCAAGACAATGTTCTGGTACCATGTTTGAAGCTGCCATTCATGGTGGGTCACAGGATTTATTTTTATCTGCTTCTGAAAGTATCAATTATCACGTTAAAGGTATTGACCCATTTGTAATGACCCCTACGCCTACTGCTGATTTTGGCTTGGATGCATTGGGTGCATTTTCATGGGAAAATGCAGTGCCATTACCAAAAGATGCCTATTCTGGAAAAACAGTGATTATTGGTGGTGATGATGATTCCAGTGGATCTGAAGGACAGGTGACCATGTATTATTCTACCCAAGGAGATGCTGATTTTAACAACGGAAAAATTTATGTGCTGCGTTTTAAACAAATATCTGACGGTGCAGGCGGTGTGCTCGCTGCTGCTCCCAACACAACATATAATGAAGGTAGTTTGGATTTCGGAATAACCTACGATGTGGAGTTTGTTGAAATCGTTAACGGTGCAAGCTTAACCTATTCCGAAATGGAAACTGCTTGTACAAATGTCAATGCCTCTCAATTTATGCGTGTTGAAGATGTGGATTATCAAAAAGGAAGCGATGCGAATGGAAGTAATGTATTCTTTGCTGTAACGGGAAGAGGTCCCGGAACAGGAACTTACAATGACTGGGGAACTGTATACAATCTAAAACTAGACCCAAATAACCCATTGCAAGGAACTGTAAAACAAATAGTAAGCGGAAATACAGACACCAATAACATGGACGGCAACCTTGCAGAGCTACAAAGTCCCGATAATATTTGTGTAACTGAAAATTTTGTGTACATACAGGAAGATCCCAACTCGTTCAATAGAGGTCACGCTGCCTATATTTATCAAACAGATATCAATGGAAATAATCCCAACAAAGTATTGGAATTGATTGTAAGACAAGATTTGTCGCCAAATAACAGTACAGGTTTAAGTGGAGAGTTTGGTGCGCTGATTGATATTTCTGATAAAGTTGGTATCCCTGGCACCTTTCTATTGGCTGTGCAACCACATTATTGGACAAGAAATGAGTTTATGGGCTTGGATGGACATATAAGTTCTGACAATGAAGATGATCAAGCATCACAAATCGTTATTTTAAAAGGATTACCTAGATAACACAAAATATAAATCATTTACAAAAAAGTTTCTTCATCTCATTAAGGTGAAGATTCTTTTTTGTTTTAATAACCAAGTTTAAAATGCACAAACTTCTTTCACTTATAATCATCTTTTTAGTATTGGTCCTAGTGACTTCTTGTAACAAACAAAA
>JBGTDZ010000401.1:0-4151 GCA_041748055.1 Aquaticitalea sp. | reverse complement strand
GAAGAAATCGGAAGAAAATAAAACGGTTTCCATTGGAGCCAACACAAGAGATATCGTTTCTACCATTTATCATATCAGGAATCTGGACATCCAAAAAGCGAATGTAGGCGACACACAGAATTATACGTTTTTGTTCGATAATGAGGAGTTGATTATAAGTGTAAAATATTTGAAATAAGAAACCATCAATACCAATATTGGTAAAAAGGAATGTTATAAACTGGCTTTAAGCCTAAAAAATGATGATGCACTTAAAGGTAACAATGAAAATCTGCTATGGTTAACAGCAGATGGCAACAAGTTACCGGTTTATGCTAAATTTAAAATTGCTGTAGGTACTGGAGAACTAAAAATAAAATCTGCCAGCGGTTTAAAAAATTAATCAGTATGAGAAGACTTTTTATTGTTCTGGGTTTTATTGCCTCTATTATGGCCGTAGTACTTTCCGTGACGCCGCTTTCTAAAATCGCTTATATTCCATCAGCTGCAGCTCTTGTTTTTGGATTGGTGGCATTTTATTTTTCCAGACAAAAGCAATATCCAAAAAAATCCATACTTCTTATATTTTTATTGACCATCATTTCGTTGACCATCACCACGTACAAGGCGGTCTTTACAGTGATTGAAGTTGGCAATGTTGAAGGATTGGAACTAAAGGAAAAAGAATCGGAAGAAAAGGCGATTGAAGAATTGGAAGGTTTGGACATTGATAATCTCGATATAGAAATGGAAAATGCACCAGATGGCAACAGATTGGATTCAATTCAATAATCTATTTTAATCTTAAAATTAATAATAGGGGAACACTTCGGTATTCCCTTTTTTTTTATTTTATTTGATTGAATTTTTTACTTTATGAAGATATTACTATTTGCCTTGGCATTGACACTGGTGGGAACGTGTGCGAACAAGAGATACAGCGAACAACTTGAGGATATTAAGAACAGTGTAAAATTTGCGAATGAAAGTAAAATCAGGGAATTCGCAAATACAATTACGGCTGAAGAGTTAAAGGAACTAGTTTTTGAACTTTCTTCAGAGGACAATCAAGGAAGAAAAACTGGTGAATTCGGTTACAACCGTACTTGTAAATTTCTAAAGAATTATTATATAAATCAGAGCATCCCCTCGCCTCTAGGACAAGATAATTATTATCAGCATATTCCTGAATCCTTTTTTTCCCAAGACATAAAGGCCTCTCAGAATGTAGTAGCATATATTAAAGGAACTGAATTTCCTGACGAAGTGTTGATAATTTCAGCACATGCCGATCATTTGGGCATGACAGATAGTATTGTCAATCCAGGTGCGGACGACAATGGTTCAGGCACCTCAGCCATTTTGGAAATTGCGGAAGCTTTTAAAATAGCAGAACAACAGGGTTTTGGACCAAAGAGAAGCATTTTATTTATGCATTTTACAGGTGAAGAGGAAGGCCTATATGGGTCGAGATATTATATAGAGCATCCTGTTTTTTCACTTGAAAAAACGATTGCAAACCTAAACATAGACATGATAGGTCGCGTAGATCAGCTGCATCAAAATCAACCTAATTATATCTATCTTATTGGTTCAGACCGAATCAGTACAGAACTCCACTACATTTCTGAAGTGGCAAATAATGAGTTTACACAACTGCAGTTAGATTATAAATACAATGCGGAAAATGAGTCCAACCGATATTATTACCGGTCTGACCATTACAATTTTGCACAAAATGGAATTCCTGTCATCTTCTATTTCAATGGTGAACATGAGGATTACCATTTGCCTTCAGACACGGCAGACAAGTTAGATTATCCCTTACTGGAAAAACGTACCAAGCTTATTTTTACAACGGCTTGGTATGTGGCCAATAGTGAGAGGCCATTAAATCCTGAAAAAGTGTAATATTAGTTAAACTGTGTTAAAAGAAACTTATTTAAAAATGTCCTTTCCTTTGTTTTTCGTAATATCGCAGTCCTTTTATAATACATAACATATCAAATGAAAAAATCAATCTTTTTAATCACCACTGCACTAATGATTTTAGGTTGTGGTACTACAAAACAAACTACCCAAAAAAACACTTCCAAAAAGGAAATAATGAAACCCGTAGATCCAACAGTTTATGGGATATCAATCACTGCTGAAGAATTAAAAGAAATGTTATACATATATGCATCGGATGAATTTCAAGGTAGAGAAACTGGGGAGCCTGGGCAAAAAATGGCAGTTGAATACTTAAAGGAAAAATATGTTTCTATGGATATTCCATCTCCTTTAACAGGAGACGATTACTTTCAGGAAGTACCATTGGAAAAGAAGGGAATTCCCAATGCAACGATGACCATTAACAGCAAGACCTTTAACAATTATGAGGATGTGGTGGCTTTGGCAGGTGATAGCCAAACTTTTAATGTCAAACAAATTGTATATGCCGGCTATGGAATCGAAACAGATACTTATTCCGATTATAAAGATATTGATGTAAAAGGGAAAGTAGTTTTGATAAAAGCTGGTGAACCCACCAATGTTGATGGCACTTTTGTAACTTCGGGAACCACAGAGCCAACTAAGTGGTCCAGGGGCAGACAAGCCCTTGCCTCAAAAAGAAATGCCGCCATAGAAAAAGGGGCAAAAGCGATGATTTTGGTGGATGAGGAACAATTTGCCAGTTACTCACAATATCTCTCCAATGCTGCCAATACAGGAGCAAGTAGTGGTCTTTCCTTAAAGACCCATGAAGAAACTATGTTCATTTTCATTGCCAATGAAATGCTTGGAAAAGCTTTATACGCTGATTTTATAACCAATAATACACCAAAAATAGTGCCTACTGATGTAACGATTTCCATCGATAGCAAGTCGGAAGACATCATTTCCGAAAATGTTGTGGCCATTATAAAAGGTTCTGAAAAGCCAGATGAAATCATTGTAATTTCTGCACATTTAGATCATGAAGGTGTCAAAAATGGCGAAATTTATAATGGTGCCGATGACGATGGGTCTGGAACAATTGCTATTTTGGAAATTGCCGAAGCGTTTAAAAAAGCAGCGGATGCTGGTCATGGGCCAAAACGTACTATCTTGTTTCTTCATGTCACAGCGGAGGAAAAAGGATTGTTGGGATCGCGATATTACACTGATATAGACCCTGTTTTTCCTCTTGAAAATACAGTTGCAAATCTTAATATAGATATGATTGGCAGAACAGACCCAAAACACGTTGGCGAAAGAAACTATATTTATCTTATAGGTTCAGATAGATTAAGTTCTGAGCTTCATACATTATCAGAGGAAGTAAATAAGAAGTATTCCAACATCACTTTAGATTATAAATATAACGATGAGAATGACCCAAACCGTTATTACTATAGATCCGATCATTACAATTTTGCTAAGAACAACATTCCTGTGATTTTCTATTTTAACGGATCACATGCAGATTACCACAAACCATCTGATACGCCCGAAAAAATAGAATACGATTTATTGGAAAATAGAGCACGTTTGGTATTCTATACCGCATGGGAACTTGCCAATAGAGAAAATAAAATCCTGTTAGATAAACCAGCCGAATAAGCAGAATACAATTGAAATGACAAAATGCCTTTTTATAATTTGAAAGGCTTTTTTGTTTTGAAGAATTAACTGTTAAAGTTTTCAAAATCGAGTTGAAAATACAAACCATTTTTCTATCTTTATAGAACGTATTGGGGTGCTGTTCAAAGTGGCTGAGATTATACCCATTGTACTTACTCAGATAATGCTGAGCATAGGAATACAACAAGCAAAGGGAACCAATAATTTTATAATTGTTGTTCCCTTTGTTATTTTATAGCTTTCCGATTCATGCTCGCCAATTTAATATAAAAAAATCCTCAAATTTCTTTGAAGACTTTAGTTTTGGGTGGAAGACCGGGCTTACTTCGGCTAAGCTCAGCACTCCCGACGCTTCGGGACTCACCCTATGTATTAAATTTAAAATTTTTCACAAAAAAAGCCTCTCTATAAAGAGAAGCTTTAAATTCTGGGTGGAAGACCGGGCTCGAACCGGCGACCCTCGGTACCACAAACCGATGCTCTAACCAACTGAGCTACAACCACCATGTAGCCGCATTTTTCAATGCGTGTGCAAATGTAATTTATTTAAGAGTTATTGCAAAGAT
>JBGTDZ010000400.1:0-1518 GCA_041748055.1 Aquaticitalea sp. | reverse complement strand
ATTAAATTGGATGCAAATTTAAAATAGACAATTTTATGGACGTTGATATTCATGAGAGCTGGAAACCATATCTATTAAACGAATTTGACAAGCCCTATTTTGAAAATTTAATTTATTTTGTAAAAGATGAATATGCAAACTATATATGCTTCCCAGCAGGAAAGTATATTTTCTCAGCATTTGATTGGTGCCCATTTGACTCATTGAAAGTTGTCATTATAGGTCAAGATCCATATCATGGCTTCGGTCAGGCAAATGGACTTTGCTTTTCCGTGAATGATGGGGTTACGCATCCGCCATCTTTAATAAATATTTTTAAGGAATTAGAGAATGATTTAGGAGTTCCTTATCCAAAATCGGGTAATTTGGAACGTTGGGCAAATCAAGGGGTATTATTATTGAATGCTACGTTAACAGTTAGAGCCAATCAGGCGGCAAGTCATCAAAACAAAGGTTGGGAAACGTTTACTGGTGTGGTCATAGAATCCATAAGCGAACATAAAGACAATGTAGTGTTTTTACTTTGGGGAGGATTTGCGAAGCAGAAGGCAAAACTCATAAATACTGGAAAACATATAATTCTCACTTGTGGACATCCTTCTCCTTTAAGTGCCAATAGAGGTTATTGGTTTGGAAATAAGCATTTTAGTGAAACTAACTCCCTGTTGGAGCAAGCCGGGCTGAAGGCAATCGTTTGGTAATGGATTTACTGCTAATAATGTTGTTGATTACATAAGGTTTTTCTTCAGTCTCTCTTTTTGATGTTTTGTTGCAGCTGAAGAATAAAAGGAAAAAATTTAATGCAACCAAAAACGAAAGAGTTAAAGTAATAATCATTATCATAGCTATCAGGTTCAGTAAAGTTAGGTAGTTTACGATTCGGTTTAACAAATGTAACTTTTTTTTTGAGAAAAGATTGCCAAAGCACTAAAAACTTAATTCTTTGTTAAATTCATTAAATAATCACTCAAATTTTCTCACAATTTCTCTATATTTTTTTTTCTTTTTGATAATGTTGACATCCATTAATTCCGTTTGAATATTATCAATGGTTTTTTCATCCAAAACACCTTGTGACCATTGTGTTAATGACAACCATGCCTGCACGTCCTCAAGTTTATGATTGTAACGATTTGCCAAAGTTTTATCAATACTTGGAATATCCTTAAATTCTGAAGTTGTGTTGTTGATAATCTCCAAAATGAGCTTCACATCATCTTCATTTGTTTCCAAAAATTCATCACGGACAGCAATTACAAAGCAAGGCCAAGGAGTTGGAAGGGTGCCAATACATCTAAAAATATCAGCATCCACCAAAGGTTTTGTCATAAAGCGTTCCCACATAAAGTAATCTGCATCTGCGTTGGTCAAAGCCTTTACTGCACCTTCCATGTCTTGAATGACTTCAAACTTTAAATCTTTTTCAAGGTCCCAATTATTGTTCTCGGCATTGATAAAAGCCATTAAATGAGAACCAGAACCAAAACGACTAATGGCTGCTCGTTTTCCTTTTAAGTC
>JBGTDZ010000399.1:0-2208 GCA_041748055.1 Aquaticitalea sp. | reverse complement strand
CAAAATGGTGGATGGTTTTATGGGAACGCCCAAATAACCCATGAGACCTGCGGTAATTACCAAAGGTAAAAGATTTGGAATCAGTGATACCAAGATCATCCTCAGGGAACGGAACATAAAGGCCATTAACAAGGCAATGAGGAAAATAGCCAATGACAACGAAATGGCTAGATTTTTAACAAGATAGGTAGTTCCTTTTTGGAACACGAGAGCCTTTCCAGTCATAATAACGTTGTATTGTTCAGTAGGGAATACTTTATTGATTTTATTTTGAAGATTTTCTTCGATGCGCTCCATTTTATCAGTTCCGATATCCTTCATAAAGGTTGTAATCCGGGCATACTGACCTGTACTGTCCACAAAATTTTGCAAGAGATTGGCCTCCGAAGAAGAATTTTTGGCATACGATAAAATGAAACTGTTTTCTTGGCTTGTTGGCAACTGATAATATTCCGGATTGCCATTGTAATATGCCTGTTTGGAATATTTTACCAAGCTCACTGCCGAAATTGGTCGCGAAAGTTCATGGGTTTCCTCAATGACTTCCTCAAGTTCTTCCATCCGTTTGAGGGTGCTCAATTTCATGACCCCTTTTTTTCTTTTGGTATCTATCATAAATTCCAAAGGCATGATGCCACTGAATTCTTTTTCAAAAAAGCGAATGTCCTCAAAAAATTCAGTCTTTTTTGGCATGTCCTCTATCAAGCTTCCAGATATTTTTATTTGAAAAATCCCTATGATACTAATGGCCAAAACTATTACCGAAGTAAAATAGATTGCGATGCGATGCTCCTTTACCATGAGTTCAATCCAACTAACAAACCCACCAACCCAACGTCGGTTCAAATGTTCCAAATGGCGTTCTTTTGGATGGGGCAAAAAGCTGTAAATAATAGGAATGATGAGCACGCAAAGAATAAATATGCCAACGATACTTAAGGATGCAACAATACCAAATTCTTTAAGAAGTGTGCTTTCAGTCAATATAAAGGTGGCAAACCCCGAAGCGGTCGTCAAATTGGTCAAAAGGGTTGCATTTCCGACCCTTGTGATGACACGTTGAAGCGATTTTGCCTTATTGCCATGCAACTTTACTTCGTGCTGGTATTTATTAATGAGAAAAATACAGTTGGGGATACCAATAACAATAATTAAAGGAGGAATCAGGGCGGTCAATACGGTAATCTCATAATTAAAAAAGCCTATGATTCCGAAGGTCCACATTACTCCAAAACACACAACAATGAGTGATATGAATGTTGCTCTAAAAGACCTAAAAAATAAAAAGAATATTAAGGAAGTCATAAAAAGTGCAGCCCCAATAAACCAAGGAATTTCATCGACTATGATTTGGGCATTCAAGGTGCGGATGTAAGGCATTCCAGAAACCCGAACGTCCATGTTTTGGAACTTTTCGAAGTCTGCAATCATCGGTTGCAAATCATTGAGCACGAAATCTTTACGCTGGGGCGTATTGACGATATTCTTTTTCAAATAAATCGCCGTTCGGACGGTTTTGGTCTTTTTGTTAAAAAGAAAATTATCGTAAAAAGGATATTGTTCAAACAGTTCCTTTTCCAAGACAGCGATTTCCTCTGTAGTATGAATCGAATCATTAATAAAAGGCTCGAGTTCAAATTTTTCCTGTTCGGGATTTTTTATAAGTTTTTGTAAATCCTTAATGGAAAGCACAGTTTCAACTTCTGGGTATTTTTTGAAATCATCTGCGAGTTGGTTCCAGGCATTGAGTTTTTCAATTGTAAAGAGTGAAGGATCTTTTATGCCAAGAACAATGAGATTGCCTTCTTCTCCAAAGACTTTTAAAAATTCGTTGTAAGTGACATTGACTTCGTTATCATCTGGCAGCAAGTTGGCTTCGGTATACGTGAAGCGCATGTTTTTCCATTGAAAACTAAAAAATATCGTTATTAAAATGATAGCGATGAGTATGCCTATCCTATTGCGCAAGATGAGATTTGCAACAACTTCCCAATAATTTTTTGAAGTGGATTTAGACATACATTAAGAAAGCAGTAACAAAGGTAGACAAAAGGGTAACAACTGTGACTTCATTAAGATAGAATATTGCCCCTAAAGCGTTAAGTTAAAAGTAAACTTTACAGCTATATTATCCTCAAATTTAGGTAAGTGATAACCTCCATAACGATAGGCGAAGCTCAATCCGAAAGGAAAAACAAGCTTGTTGAT
>JBGTDZ010000398.1:0-7120 GCA_041748055.1 Aquaticitalea sp. | reverse complement strand
CCC
The DNA here is from genome assembly GCA_041748055.1 of Aquaticitalea sp. Classification (GTDB taxonomy): domain Bacteria; phylum Bacteroidota; class Bacteroidia; order Flavobacteriales; family Flavobacteriaceae; genus JBPOFM01. Next base: position 7,117 of record JBGTDZ010000398.1, on the reverse strand, counting down.
GACGAGCTACCTACTGCTCTATCCCGCGATTTAGACTTCAAATATAATAGCTTTTTCTTGATAAAAAAAATAACTCTCTACAATAAACATATTGCAAGGAGCTAATATCAAAATGAATATTATACTATGTTTTAATCTTCTGAATCTAAAGTTGCTATGGCTCTTGGTTCCCTGGTATTCACAAAGTCAAATTGTTTCAAATTTGGAAATTTAGATTCCAGTTTGGCAAGTTCGCCGCTAAATCCGTTGTTACCTAGCATCAAAACTTTCAATTTCGTCAAATGGGCCATTTCTGTTGGCAAATCGCCATAAAACGCATTATTTGCAATTACCAGTTCTTTCAGGTTGACAAGCTCACCTATAGAGGCTGGCAAAGTTCCAAACAAATTGTTATCAAAGGCACTCAAAACTTCCAGTTTTTTGTTATTGGAAATATTAGTGGGCAACTTTCCTGTCAATTGATTACTGCTAACCAACAATTCTTTAAGATTTTTCAATTCGGTTAATGAACTTGGAATAGGACCAGTCAATTGATTGTTATATAATTCCAATGTCTCGAGATTGGTCAAATTGCCAATTCCGGCAGGAATCTCCCCGTTCAAATTATTCATAAATAACTGTAAGGACTTTAAAGATGTCATCTCTGTGATTGAATCTGGAATCTCGCCTTCCAATTTATTAAAGGCAATATTCAATTCATTCAAACTTTTCAGATTTCCAATCGCATTTGGTATATTCCCAGAGATATTATTTCTAAAAAAATCAATCTTTACCAGATGTGTCAAATCACCCAGTTGTATTGGCAAACTACCTTGCAAATTGTTAAATGGCAGATTTAATTCCACAACCTTATCATCCGAAATCACCACACCATACCAAGAGGTTTCGACTGTAGACAAATCCCATGAGTTGGTCCAAATTGCACCATTTGTGGAATTATAAATAGCGATCAATGCGTTCTTTTCCTTTGGAGAAATATTACCGAATGAAATGAGGGTAAAAACGCAGAACAGAAGTGTAACTTTTAAAGTCTTCATACTGATAGATTTAGGCGAGGGAGCACATTTATAGAACGAATATATGTCTAAATCGACAAACAACCAACTTTTTTCGACGAACGGTAAGTTCTAAAAAAACATATCAATATAAATTACTGATTTTCAATAAGATAAAAAATATTACTGTTCAATATTTTCAGCATGAAAATGGGTAATTTCGCTATTTTGAATACTGATAGTAAGTTGAATTGGGTTGCAACAAATCTCGCAATCTTCAATATAACTTTGGTCAGAAACGGAAGTATCAACGAGCATTGAAATCTCCTCCCAACAATACGGGCACTGAAAAAAATGTTCTTCCATCTATGCTAGGGTTTCAAGTGCCATTTGAATTTCCTCCCATTCCTTCATGAGTTTTGTCAAATTTCTCTTTTTACTTTCGTAGGTATCGAAATATTTAGGATTGGAAACAGTTGCATCATAGTTCGTGGCCAATTCAACATCCATATTCTTGATGTCTTTTTCGTGCTGATTTATTTTAGCTTCAATATTACTCAAGCGATTGTTCAATGACTTGAATTTTTTTTGACCTTCGTATGTTTGCTTGTTGCTTTCCTTAGGTTGCTCGATAATAATATCGCGCTTTTCAACCTCACGTAGATTTTCAACATTTCGTTGTTCCAAATAATAGTCGATATCGCCCAAATATTCTTTTATTTTTTGGTCTTTAAATTCATAGACCTTATTGGTCAAACCTTGTAAAAAATCCCTATCATGTGAGACCAAAATCAAAGTTCCCTCAAATCTTTTGAGTGCTTCCTTCAACACATTTTTTGATTTGATGTCCAAATGGTTGGTGGGCTCATCCATCACCAAGACGTTAAATGGTTGCAACAATAATTTCGCCAATGCCAAACGATTACGCTCACCTCCCGATAGTACCCTGACATATTTCTCTGCCTCTTCCCCTCTAAACAAGAAAGACCCCAATATATCGCGGACCTTGCTTCTGTTTTTCTCATTGGCAGCATCAATCATCGTATCCAGGACGGTTTTCGAACCGTCGAGATATTCTGCTTGGTTCTGTGCAAAATATCCAATCTGTACATTATGTCCCAGTTTAAGCTTTCCCTCGTGCTTCAACTCGCCAACAATAATTTTGGCAAGTGTCGATTTGCCTTGGCCATTCTGACCTACAAAAGCTGTTTTGCTATCACGTTCAATATTTAAATCTATGTTTTTAAGGACTTGCAACTCCCCATAATTCTTACCGATATGATGGCTTTCAATGACCACTTTTCCGGGAACTACTGAAATAGGGAAATTCAAGGTCATGACACTGTTGTCATCCTCATCCACTTCAATCCTGTCTATTCGGTCCAGTTTTTTGATGAGGGATTGTGCCATTGTTGCTTTCGAAGCTTTAGCACGAAACTTCTCAATCAATTTCTCTGTTTGCTCAATCTGTTTTTGTTGGTTTTTTTGGGAAGCCAGTTGCTGCACTTTGATTTCATTACGAAGGATCAAATATTGCGAATAAGGCTTTTTGTAATCATAAATTCTTCCAAGTGATATCTCAATTGTCCTATTGGTCACAGTGTCCAAAAACATTTTATCATGCGATACAATCACAACGGCTCCAATGTAATTTTTAAGAAATCCTTCGAGCCAAATTATAGATTCAATATCCAAATGGTTTGTGGGCTCATCAAGCAATAAAATATCATTATTCTGAAGTAACAACTTTGCCAATTCAATTCTCATGCGCCATCCTCCGGAAAAGGTATCGGTCAGTTTATTAAAATCTTCACGTTTAAAACCAAGTCCTTGAAGTATTTTCTCGGTTTCACCTTGATAATTATAGCCACCTAAAATTTCATATTGATGCTGAATCTCGTTTAAATCCACCATCAGCTGGTGATATACATCGCTTTCATAATCTGTTCTTTCAACAAGTTGATGATTGATTCCATCTATTTTGGATTCCAAATTTTTAAGTTCCTTAAAAGCCTCATAGGCTTCATCAAGCACAGTTCTACCAAGTGTAAAATCAATATCCTGCTTTAAAAACCCTATGGTTAAATTTTTGTCAGCCGCAATTTGACCAGAATCCGGTTCCATTTCCTTTGAAAGGATTTTGAGCATGGTCGATTTTCCTGCACCATTTTTACCAATCAAACCAATTCTGTCCCCAACACCTAACCTAAATGTAATGTCTTCGAAAAGATATTCGCCCTGGAATGAAACGGAAAGATTATGGATATTCAGCATTTTTGTAATTATTGTTACAAAGCAATCAATTTTAAAAACTTAAATTTATGCTTTATTTTAAAAGTGCAAAAATACACATTCTTTATGATAAACAAGGGAAACAAATTATACAGCATTTTGAATGGGAGTTGCCCAAGATGCCATGAGGAATCCATGTATATAACAAACAATTCCTATGTGTTATCTGACACCCTTAAAATGCATGAACGCTGCTCGCATTGCAATTTTAAATATCGTATTGAACCTTCTTTTTTTTATGGTTCTATGTATGTTAGTTACGGGGTGGGGATTGCATTTGCTGTAGCTGCATTTGTCATCAGTCACTTGATTTTGGGTTCAAGTTTAATGGTGGCTTTTATATCGATCATTGGCACTATTATCGCCTTCGGTCCAATTATTATGCGTCTTTCAAGAAATATTTGGATCAACCTTTTCGTTCACTACCAAAATACCGCCTCCAAAGAAAACTGATTTATTTTGCAAATCGTTGGATGTCGATTTCCCCATCCAAAGGCTTTCCGTTTTCGAGATGCTGGTATAATTGTTTTGCCACGTAAGGTGCAATCATGACCCCACGAGTACCCAATCCATTTAAAATAGCCACATTTTTAAATTTTGAATGCACGCCGACCAAAGGCCTCCTATCTTTAACCGTGGGGCGAATTCCTGCCATTTGTCCAGTAACTTCAAAGTCACATGTAATAAGTTCTTTTAGTTGAGTAATCAATTCCGTTCTTGCTCCTTCTGTAATTTGAGGGGATGTATCTTCCCAATTGTAAGTAGCTCCAACAGAGTAATGATCATTCTCGTGAGGAATTAAAAAAATGGAAGATTTGAGAACATAATCAATTTTCAACTGTAGCGATTTGATGGTCAATAATTCGCCTTTTGCAACGTTTAAAGGCAACGCATTAAAAAAAGGATTTTTGATCATTCCTGATCCTTCGGCAAAGACAATGTGTTTTGCTTTGATATTTTTATATGTTAACGAATCGAAAGTCACATTGAGATTTTCATGTTCAAAGCTTTCGTTAAGATATAGTCCGTTTTGTTTTAAATGCGACTTGTAACGGTCCAAAAGAATAAAGGTGTCAATTCTTCCTGTTTGATGGATTTTTCCAAAACCAAAGGGGGCAATGATGCAGGGATTGTCGTTTCTTATCAATTTTGGGGATAGATATGGTTCCAAATGAGGTTTGTCTGATGCCATAAACCATTCATTTTGCTCTTCGATAGACTTAAATCTTCTATAAACAGGTAATTTATAGTCTAATTTCACATTAAGTATTTCTTCCAAGTGCTGATAGAAAGGCATGGCCAGGGACAATTGTTCCTTTGATTTCCAAACTTCTGTGAATCTTTTTAAAATTACAGGATTGTATAAGCCTGCAGCGACTTTGGAGGCCAGTTGCGAATCGTCATCAATTACATGGTAGGTTTTATTGTTTGAATTTAATTGTTCACAAAAGGCAATACCTGCCAAGCCACAACCAACAATAATATAATCCACTTCTTTCATTATGACAAAAGTATATAAGAAATAAGAGTTTTGATAATAATTTTAAGACAAAGAACTAAGCTATAGGTCTCAAATGCTTTTGTCACATTTGAAGGTTAAGATCAATCGGAGCGTTTACCATATTTCCAATTTTATACAAATAAAAAACGCTCACTTAAAAAAGTGAACGTTTATAATGTTATGTTTTACTGTACTAGTAGGACCACATATCCTGTTCAAAATCTCGAATTTTGTCTTTGATACGATCAGATTCCAATAACTGCATCAATGCATTATCTGCGACATAATCCTTGACCTCCCTATCACCATACACGTTTTCTTCTTTGTACATAAATCCGTTGAATCTTCTGGAGTTCAACAAATGATCAAAGGAAAGAGGCATGGAACTATTCTCATTATTAAAAGATTTGGCTTCATGGAGAATTTCCCTTACTTCTGGATAAAACACCCAAAATAGCGGAATAGGTTCCTTATTGGCCTCATCTTCAGAATCGATGAAGTTAACGTCCGGTGCAGCTGGAGCAATACCCAAAATGCGGTATTTTAATTCTCCTTGGCGCTTATCAAAATACCATAGACCTTTAATGAGATAGGCACTAATATCATAAGATTGAATATCCCTTTTAGTGATATACTCAGGGTCAACTTTACCTTCAGCATTATACTGTTGATGTCCAATGTCCAAAGTATCTACCTTGTGCATAGCAGATTCGATATCCTTTAATGTACGTTTTGCAGTAAAATAGGAATCATCATACAGATTTTCAATTTTCCCAGCTTGTATGTTGTTCACCAACACATCATAGAGAGATCGCCGGTTTTTACCAATATTATTGGTGTCCACAGGGAAATATAAAGGAAAATTGACACGCTCGTCAAGAACCACTTTTTCCCAAGTCATTTTTGAGAAAAGGATATCCCTGTCGTCAACATAACCATATTCCAAAGGCTTGTCATTGTCCAAAGCCAATTGAGCTTCAGACTTTACCCCTATTTGTTCAGGTGTTTTTGCATTCAATAAGTTGGTTTGAGCAAACGAACTTGTTGCAATACTCACACCTACAACGGTTAATAAAATACTTTTAATCTTCATAATTTTTCGTATTATTTGGGACACTTGTTTTAACACTCACACAAAGTAAAATGTAAAACTAAATCTTACTAGTTTGATATTTCAACAAAAACTGGTGATACTGTTGGCAGTTTATATGACGAATTACCAATAATTTGGGCTTTGATCTCAAAAATTTGAACCCCATCTCCACGCGATGCTTTACGCAAAGCATTTTTGGCCTGTTCATTCATTTTATTACCATTTATACTTACAGATGGTTGACCAGGAACTTTAATTTTGAATGATGTAACACCAATTGGTAATTCAAAATCAAAATCGTTCAAGACAGCTCCTACGGTTGCAATTTCGACATTGGCACGTGGTAAGCTTACATTATCCTGTTGTCCAGCAATTGTTCCAGATGGTTTTGGGATGTCTTTGATACGGAATGTAGCTCTATCACTAACTGATGTTCCATCAGGCAACTTCCCTGTCACATTGATTACTATTTCCTTCCCACCTCCAGGATTCATGACATATTTACCACTTCCGGAACCTTTTGATAGACCAGGAGCACTAGCAGACACGTTGTTATCTGAGACACCGGCAAAAGAAATGGTCATTGGATTGGAAACACCACGGTAAACCACATTCATTTTATCTGCAGAAATAGTTGCAGAGTTAGGTTTCGGAACTACCGCATAGAAACTTTCAACAGGAACAGTTACAATTGAATCCCCTTCCTTAAACTGGAATTCACCAACAATTTTTTGTTCTCCTACAGCACCAGCAGGGAAACTTAGTATGGTTTGACCCGCTTGCATGGATTCTGAAGGCAACTCTTTGCCATTGATGATAACCTTATCAGCACTTAAAGTCTTGTCCTTTCTTCCTAAAATGATTCGACCCGTAAAGTTTTCACCATTAAAGAAAGCTGTTTTGTCTGGTACAACAATAGCTTCAAAATTCGTTAAAGACGCTTCAATTTTAAGTTTTCCAGCCAGCATAGATGACAAAACCTCTGATTCAACCGTTTTGACATCTGCCTGCATTTGCGTAACTTTGGTCAAAGACGCCACCATTGGAAATCCTTCGAAGTGATAATTTAACCAAGGTTTTTTGATGTTTTCACTTGTTGTGACAGATTCAGTACTGAATTTTTTAACGATATCTGCTTGGATATCTTTGTTATCGTCACCCAATATTTGAATTACACCCTCTTTATACTTTTTGATTTCATCTAAAAACTTCTGACCTTCTTTTGTAACTCTATCT
>JBGTDZ010000397.1:0-2883 GCA_041748055.1 Aquaticitalea sp. | reverse complement strand
ATCGCGCTTCACATCGGCACCTTTTTTTTCATAAAATGTAATGGCCGGCTCATTCCAATCCAACACTTCCCAACTAATACGCCTAACACCCAATTGATGGCCATATTTTACGACTTCATCCAACAAGGCCGTTCCCAAACCCGTACCTCGCATCTTTTGGCTTACAATCAAATCTTCCAGATGCAGCACGTTTCCTTTCCACGTTGAAAATCGATTATAGACCAAGGCAATACCTTCAATTTTCTCCTGGACTTCCGCCACAAAACAGGTAAACTTCGGATGTGGTCCGTAGCCATTTGATACCAAATCATTGACAGTGACCTCAACGGCATCGGGTTCTTTTTCGAAAACAGCCAATTCCTTGATGAGATCAAGTACCTCATTCATATCTTCTTTGGTAGCCATTCGTATGTCGAAATCCATGATTTAAATTTTGAGTAAATATAGTTTAAACTTAAAGAAATAAAAAGATTAAATCCTAACGAAAACGTTGTAGTTTCTCAAAAAATACGATATTTGCACAAACAAATTTTAACCTTACATGTCTCGAAAAAATCAAACTTTAGGCGAATTTATCATTGAAAACCAAGCTGCATTCAAATATACTTCTGGGGAATTATCCAGTTTGATAAATTCGATAAGATTGGCTGCCAAGGTTGTCAATTACGAAGTGAACAAAGCAGGATTGGTGGACATCATCGGAGCTGCAGGAGATACCAACATACAAGGGGAAAACCAACAAAAACTGGATGTCTATGCAAATGAAAAGTTCATCCAAACGATGACCAACAGAAACATTGTATGTGGCATTGCCAGTGAAGAGGAAGATGATTTTATTGCCATCAACAGCCAAGATGAAAACCATCAAAATAAATATATAGTACTTATTGACCCTCTGGATGGTTCTTCTAACATTGATGTGAATGTATCTGTTGGAACTATTTTTTCAATTTATCGACGTGTCACTCCAATCGGAACGCCTGTAACTTTAGAAGATTTTCTACAACCTGGCAATCAACAAGTTGCTGCAGGATATGTGGTTTATGGCACTTCTACCATGATAGTTTATACCACTGGAGCTGGTGTGAATGGATTTACCTTGAATCCTGCCATCGGAACTTTTTATCTATCTCATCCCGATATGCAGTTTCCTCAGGATGGCACCATTTATTCTGTGAATGAGGGCAACTATATCCATTTTCCTCAAGGTGTGAAAAACTACATTAAATATTGCCAAATGGAAGAAGGTGACAGGCCTTACACATCAAGGTATATTGGGTCGTTGGTATCTGATTTCCATAGAAATATGATCAAAGGAGGCATTTATCTATATCCTAAAAGCTCCTTAAAATCCAATGGAAAATTGCGTTTGCTTTATGAATGCAATCCCATGGCATTTCTTGCTGAACAAGCCAATGGCAAGGCAAGTGATGGTTTTCAACGCATCATGGACATTCAGCCTACGGAATTGCATGAGCGTGTTCCTTTTATCTGCGGAAGTAAAAATATGGTGGAAAAATGCGAAGAATTTATGCGAAATTCTCAATAAAAAAGCCGCTCAAATTTTAGGAGCAGCTTCTGAATGATTGAAGAAGAATCAAGTCTATATCTTGTTTCTATTCTCTTTATTCTAAATTATCTATTCATATGTTTTATTTCTTCCATAAAAGTATCCAAATCAACTCCTTCATTTACCAACGTCAACGCTTTATCCACAACATACATAACGTTGCTAGGCGAAAACCCAAGACCGATACCAATTTTTTTTAATAAAATTACCTGCTTTTCACCCTTGATGTGGTCGGCATAAACCATCCTTGCCAGGTCATATAGTCGCTCCAAACGTTTGTCATAAGAAGTTGGTGGATTGATGGGATGTGATTGGTAATTTTTTAAAATTAGTTTGTAATCACCTTCACTGATATCCAGATTCCTAGCTAAACGATCCAAAAACGCCTTTTCTTCGTCAGTAATGATCCCATCGTCCATGGCCACTCTTACAATTGCCGCAAAATGATCTTCATTACGCTTTTTAAATCCACTATCAAATAAATCTGAAATTGACATAGTTTCGTTGTTTTTAATTCCAAAGTTTCGGGTGAGCAAAATTACATAATTTTTTACTTTGGGAATATAAAAGTGACGAAAATGTAATCTCATTTCAGAATTTATAAATCTTAAAGTTATCTTTGTGCTTCAAAATAAATTGCCTTGAGTAAATTACATCTCTCGCAAACATATGCACAGACTTTGCAAATGCAAAATCTGCAAATTGCTATTGCCAATGATCAGAGTAGAACCCATCTTAAAGGCCTTGTGGGATCTTCTTTTTCGTTTGTTGTTACTGAAATCTTCAGAACATCTGACCTTCCTTTTTTATTGATCTTTAACGATAAGGAAGATGCTGCATTTTACCTTAATGATTTGGAATTGCTGCTCAATGACAAAGACGTGCTGTTTTATCCCGGAAGCTATCGCAGGCCTTATCAAATTGAAGAAACAGACAATGCAAACGTGCTGCTTCGTGCCGAAGTGTTGAATCGAATCAATTCCCGAAAAAAACCAGCCATTATCGTTACTTATCCTGATGCACTTTTTGAAAAAGTTGTGACCAGAAAGGAGTTGGAACGCAATACGTTGAAAATTTCCATAGACGACAATCTTTCAATAGATTTTATAAATGAAATGTTGTTTGAATATCAGTTCAAGCGTGTCGATTTTGTCACCGAACCAGGGGAATTCTCCGTTCGCGGTGGTATTGTTGATGTGTTTTCTTTTTCAAATGATCAACCTTATCGAATTGAGTTCTATGGGGATGAAGTGGATAGCATCCGAACCTTCGATGTTGAAACGCAATTGTCCACTGAACAAGTCAAAAAAATC
>JBGTDZ010000396.1:0-1738 GCA_041748055.1 Aquaticitalea sp. | reverse complement strand
GGTTGGACTCCAATAATTACCGCCAACAGTATGGTGATTATGACGCAATTTTGGCTGTGGAGGCATATACTAGTATTAAGACAGACTATGTGCACGCTTTTGAAAAGTTGAAAGCCTACCAAACCATTACCAAAGATTGGATTTTTGGGTATCTCACTTATGATTTGAAGAATGATTTGGAGGATTTAAAATCTGAAAATTTTGACGGACTACATTTTTCTGATTTGTTATTTTTCCAACCAAAGAAACTGTTTTTTTTTAAAGGAAAGTCCATTGAAACGCATTATTTAAATATGGTTACCGATGAATTGGATAATGACTTAATGTCAATTCAACAATTCAGCGATTCTTCAAATCATGTTTCAAATGATCACATTAAAATCAAACAGCGCATTTCTAAAAATGAATATTTAGAAAAAATCAACAACTTATTATTACATATCCATCGTGGTGATATTTACGAAGCTAATTTTTGCCAAGAATTTTATTCCGAAGATACAGAAATCGATCCTTTGGAAACATACCATAAACTCAATCGAATTTCAAAGCCACCATTTGCAACGTTTTTAAAATGTGACAACCATTACTTAATGTCTGCATCACCAGAACGCTATCTTAAAAAGAAAGGCAATACCATCATCTCACAACCCATCAAAGGAACAGCAAAACGCTCTGAAAATAGGATTGAAGATCAATATTTAAGACAACAACTGGAGCAAAGTGAAAAGGATCGAAGTGAAAACATAATGATAGTGGATATAGTTAGAAATGACCTCTCACATACTGCAATTAATGGCAGCGTTAAGGTTGATGAATTGTGCAAAGTCTATACATTTGAACAGGTGCATCATATGATTTCGACCATTTCATCAAAAATCGATAAAACATCGCATCCAGTGGAAGTCATAAAATCGACCTTTCCAATGGGAAGCATGACAGGTGCCCCTAAGATTTCGGCCATGAAAATCATTGAAGAATTGGAAGCAACCAAACGTGGTCTGTATTCAGGGGCTGTTGGTTACTTTACACCTGAAGGGGATTTTGATTTTAATGTGATTATTAGGAGTATTTTATACAATAAGGCAAATAAGTATGTGTCCTATTCTGTTGGTGGCGCCATAACAGCCAAAAGCAATCCACAGGATGAGTATGAAGAATGTATGGTGAAGGCTAAAGCCATGAGGGAGGTTCTTGAAGGTTAGCTGATAATTTACAAGTTTGAGTCAACAGTATTCAGTTTACAGCAGGCGGTTTTTTTCTAATATTTTTTCTAACATCTCACATCTAATATATAGCATCTAATATTCATTCCACATTCGTGCGAAATCGTTTTTTTACTTCTTTAAAGATTTTTTCCACACGGCTTACTTCAATATGTTTGATTTTTGCAATGTCGTTGAAACTTAATTTCCCAAAGGTGTAAAGATCCACAATATTTGCCACACGGATAGGCAGCCAATTATAGAATTTACCCACCATTTTGCGGTTTTTAAGCTCCGAAGCAGCTTCCAGATCTAGGCTGTTCAATATTTTACTATTATGGTCATCAAACACGAACACTTCATAAGCGTCGTCGTGTTGGTGGTAGGAAATATCGTCCAATTCTTCCAACATCATATAGTCCTCATCGGCATCAATGGTAAACGATTCTTCCAATCGATATAATTCTTCTTTTAAAAGTGTATTGGTACTGATTGTTTTTTTATGGAAAGATTCTCTCACAAAGAGTTCTTCCAAA
>JBGTDZ010000395.1:0-7618 GCA_041748055.1 Aquaticitalea sp. | reverse complement strand
TGAATTATTGAATATAGAAAGAAAAATCCTTGATGATTCTGCGAAATCCAATGACGAGGGGACCAACTCAATGATGAGCGATTTTATTTCTCAACAGGAAAAAACGGTCTGGATGATGAAAGCTTGGTTGGGAGAAACTGTTTAATTTTAACACTAGAAACAATAAATTCTTTTTCCGGAAAACACTTTAAGAGTATATAACAAAATAAAAAGGAGGACTTCAATTCAAGTTCTCCTTTTTTAGTTTTTGGTTTAGACGAATCTACGCCCTTGCGCAAGATTCTTAAAAGCGAATGTTAAATTCCAAATTCTTATTATCAACTTCAATTTTTGACTCACTAAATTCTGGTGGACCAAAACTCATCGTATTGTTGCTCATTCCATAAGATTCTTTTGGCATGCCGTTGGTTTCAAAATCCATTTGCTCATTGTCGTTCTCATCGTGCATGGTCATAATAGCATAAGTTCCTTTAGGGACATTGGTAAATGTTGCTTTTATTTTTCCTTCTATAATTTCACTTTTGGCATTTTGGATGCCTTTTCCCTTCATGAATGTTTCCGCCGAGTGTAATCCTAGCAACACGTGGCCATTGTTGTTTTTTACATTGTCAATTGTAACAGTAATAGTAATACCTTCGGTCTCTTGACTATAACCTAAAAGGGAAAGTAATGTAAATGCGATGATAAGTGCAATGGTTTTCATTTGATAATTTATTTTAATTGTTAATATTAAATTCAAAAGTCCAATAAAATCCGATGCTTGCACAATTGAAATGTCCGAACCGTCAAATTACAATACTGAACTGTATGTGGATATAAAGTGAATGTAGAATATAGAATATAGAAAAGAGAAAAGAAAAAATTAGATGAATGAACTATGATGAGAACTCAAATTTCACACATTTCAAAACTCAAAACTCAAAACTGAAGAATGAAAACTGCAAACAGAGCATGGCGACTGAGACTGAACACCGAGCACTACAACAAGCCTCTCGCTTTAATCTCCAAATATTTATTGATGGTATCAATCGTCAAGTTTTCGGGAGTTGTCAATATTGATTGGATTCCATATTTCTGAAGTTCGTTGACAATCAGCCGTTTTTCATAGGCAAATTTTTCAGCAATCACCTTATCATATGCTTGTTGCACAGTTTCCACAGGATTATTGATTAAACTTTCCAGTTCGGTGTTTTTAAAGAAAATGACCACCAACAAATGATTTTTTGCAATCCCTTTTAAATATGGAATCTGTCGATGTAGGCCATCCAAAGTTTCAAAATTAGTGTAAAGCAGCATTAAGCCACGCTGTGTGATATGTCTTTTGATATCAGCATACAATCTACCAAAATCACTTTCAAAAAAATCGGTTTCCACATTGTAGAGTGCTTCCAAGATGAGATTCATTTGAGAAGTACGCTTTTCGGCTACCACAATATTTTCCAGTTTTTTTGAGAAGGCAAGGATTCCTGCCCTGTCATGTTTTTTTAATGCAACATTAGAGATTACCAATGCTGCATTAATGGCATAATCCAATAACATCAGCCCATCAAAGGGCATTTTCATAACACGCCCTTTATCGATGATAGCATATACAGGCTGTGACTTCTCATCCTGAAATTGATTCACCATTAACGAACTTTTCTTCGCAGTGGCCTTCCAATTGATGGTCCTTAAATCGTCACCTAATACATAGTCCTTAATTTGTTCAAATTCCATTGTGTGCCCAATACGGCGAATTTTTTTAATGCCATATTGATGCAAATTGTTGCTAATGGCCAGCAAATCGTATTTCCGCAATTGCATGAAACTTGGATAAGTGGCAACCATTGCGTTGTCATCAGATATAAAACGACGGGCAATCAATCCAAATACTGAGGATGCATAGATGTTAAGTTTCCCAAAATGATATTCGCCGCGCTCAACTGGTCGTAATTCATATTGAAATTCGCTAATGCTTGAGGCTTCCAATTTTCTGTCGATTTTAAAATCCCTTACTTGGAATTGTTCAGGAATTTCATCAATAATCCTCACATTTACTGGGAAAGTATAGAAATTTTCTATTTTCAACCGAATGGGATTATGGTCACCATTGGAGAATTTTTCAGGCAAGATACGATGTCCTTTAATGCCATGTTTTGCAAAAAACAAAATCAGTGCATCCAAAAAAGTCAGTACCAACAACAACAACAGCAACATCCTAACAATCTGAAACCATCTTGGAAACACAAAACTGATGACGAACAAAATCATTATGACGATGCACGCATAGAAAAAGCGGTTTTGTATGTATAATGGTTTTATTCTTTTCATCTGTCATTCTTGCAACGGCAGGAATCTTTTCATCATTAATAAAAATTCAATTCAATCTTTCAGTTTCTAAACCCTGCAGATTATTGATATTAACAACCGACAACCAACAACTAAAACAGAAAACTAACGTGGAATCTCTACAGCCTCAATAATCTGCTTTATAATCTGTTTGGTATTCACTCCTTCCATCTCCCGCTCAGGTGTTACAATAATTCGATGTTGCAATACAGGAATTGCAGCTTGCTTAATATCCTCTGGTGTCACAAAATCGCGTCCATTCATGGCTGCGAAAGCTTTACTGGCTCTCAAAATCGCAATCGATGCCCGTGGAGATGCACCCAAATACAAAAAAGGATTGCTGCGTGTGCTGACTATAATATCCGCTATGTATTTAACCAAATGCGATTCGATGATAACTTGATTCACCGATTGCTGGAATTGATGAATCTGTTCTTTGCTCAAATGAGACGTTATTTTATCTAATTTGGCATCACCTTTCAAATGCTGTTCTCGGTTGATGATTTCTATTTCTTCTTCAAGATTTGGATATTCGATATCGATTTTGAAAAGGAATCGATCCAATTGCGCTTCTGGCAGGCGATAAGTTCCTTCTTGTTCTATAGGATTTTGTGTTGCCAAAACAATGAAAGGCAAATCCATAATGTATTTATGTCCATCGATTGTAATTTGACGTTCTTCCATGACTTCAAACAAAGCTGCCTGTGTTTTTGCCGGCGCACGGTTGATTTCGTCAATGAGAATCATATTCGAAAAAATTGGACCTTTTTTGAATTCAAATTCGGAAGTTTTCATATCAAATACAGAAGTCCCCAAAATGTCGCTGGGCATCAAATCTGGTGTGAACTGTATTCGGCTGAAGCCAATATCCAAGGATTTTGCCAATAATTTTGCCGAAATGGTTTTTGCAACTCCAGGAACACCTTCAATAAGAGAATGCCCATTGGCTAAAATGGATGCTATCAGCATATCAATCATTCCTTTTTGCCCGACAATGACCTTGCTTATTTCGTCCTTTATGAGTTTAATTCCCTCCTGCAATTCACTCAAGTCAATTCGGTTTTTGAAATTGACCGTTTCTTCTTCCTGCTGTTCATTGTTGGTGACCAAACCTGGATCAAACTCACTTTGTTCAATGTGGGTTTTTATTGGCTCTAAATTGTCGTTTTTATGTTCTTCCATAATTATGCTTTGTAAAAATCTTCAATGCTGTTGTTCAAGTTCATTAAATCGGCTTCCGTACATTCCGGTTTAGCTTTTAAATATACAATAAGGTCGATCAATTTTTTGTTGACTTCTCTGGGATTGCCCGATTTTAGGCTAAGATTTTTCACAAATTTTTCATCTAACAGCTGTGTATCGAGATAATAGACGCGTCGAATATACTCCAAAAAGTATGTGATTTTTTTATCGATAAGGTTATTGTGGTCCTTTGTTTCGTAATATAAATTTCCAATAGTTTTTGTGAAAGCTACTGTTGTGTTTTCAAGTGGTTTGATGACTTTGACAATGCGTTGCTTACGTTTGGCATTAAAAATCATAAACAATATCAAACTCATCAATCCCAATAACCAGGCAGAGCGTAATGCTGGTTGGCTGTTGATAAAACGCAATGGCGAATTTCCTAAATCCTGTCCCAACTTTGAATGATAGTCATAATAAATGGTTTCATCTGGAAGATATGATAATGCAGCTGCCGCATATTTTTGATTGTCCCTCTTCAATAGTTGATAATTTGTGAAAACGATTGGCTGCAAATGCAAATAAATGTTTCCAAAACCATGTTCGATCTTTATAAAATTGATATGCTTTATGGAATCAAATTTTTGATAGCCCAAAACAGTTGTGATGGAAGAATCCGATTTTGTAAAATAGATGTTGCTCAAACCACGATCAATTGTGATGGAATCATTTTTTAAGTCTGGATTGGTAAATCCGAATTCAGCTTCTCCTTTGAGATCATATAGGTTTTGTGTTTCCAAATGCAACGAATCATAAAATTTTTGGGGAGGATAGGAGGTGGATATAAAAACGTTGTTGCCATGCTTAGCGAAATCGAGCAATTCCTGTGCAGATACATCATCGATGTCAGCATATTCATTAATATGTATATAATTTCCAGAAATAGTATAACTACTGTCACCCCAATTGTAATATTCATCAAAATATTCAAATGGTGTCACATTGATATTTTCGATGTCATTATCTGGAAATAAAGATGGCAATTGCTCATACAATACAAACGTTCCATAAGGAATCTTATCAGTTTCACTATACGTTTTTGTCCAATCGATAGGCGTTTCTTTAGTGAATTCTATAACCGCCAATCCTACAAAAAGAAAAATCAAAACAACCATATATATTTTAATGGTTTTGCTCATGCTTTTATTGAGTTTAGAAATTTGATAAAAGCAGATTTGGCTTTGTTGAATTGACTTTGATTGACATCAAATTCGCCATACCAGATATAATTGTACAGGTATGAAGTGTATGAGAATTCGTTTTTTAACGGTTTTGAAACAATCTCGTTGTAATAGTCACTGTTGGTTTTTTCGACATCATATGCAATAATCTCGGCATTGGTCAATGCTTTCAATAACCATAAATAATAATAGCGAATCGCCAATCGATAATTTTTATCCTGTTCTGCCTCAGCTATCAGTTGTTTGAAATCCGTTCTATGTATATTGTTTTCAATGTCAGAAACTGGAATGATGTTTTTCTCGGAAGATTTTCCAAATACCCAGGTGCCTTCATCATTGATGACTGCTTTAAAAATAAAATAAATGACCAACAAAAAAATAATGACACCACCAATTTTCAATGCGAAATCGGTAACTTTAGAAGCTTGACCTTCACTGCTCAAATTGAATAGTTCTCTGATCAAATCATTGAGCCATTGTTTAAATCTCGTCCATAGGCCAGAATTTTCTATGGATCGTTCATAGATAAATTCTTCACCTTGAAACTTTTCCTTCAAATCTTCAAAGTGACGGGGCGCTATTTGTGAATCATCTAATGGAATGGAATCAATAAGCGTTTGGGTGTTTGCTATTTCATTAGAAATATAGGAGGTCGAAAATCCATTGGATGAATTTCCAAAGAAGCATAAAATGATATATATCCAAAAACCATTATTCACCAGAACCGATTTGGTCAATCACACTTTTGGTATTGATGTTTTCGTTTTCCTCTTTCAAACTATAAAACACAACACCTTGATTGAGCTGTACAACAATACTCAATAGTGCTCCAACAAAAAAGCTTAAAAAGAAAATCGCCAACATAACCACGGTCATCGTTGCACCAACTTCCTTAGGATTTACAGAGCCACTTTCTATTGTTGTAAAAAGGCTCGCCATCCCAAACACATAAGGAATGAGGGACAAAACACTTTGAATCACATAGCTCATCAAAAGGAATAAGCCAACGCTCCCAACAGCGGGCCAAAACTTGGAAGACATGAGTGTCCAAGCATAACCAAAACTATCCCAAATAGTCCGTTTCTCCTCCATATATTCCATCAAGGTCATATTGTAAAAAAGGCTAAAAGCGCCAATAAGAACAGGAATAAGCAGCATTCCAATGATGGTAATTATCAGGATAAAGGCGCCAATTCCCATTACGATTGCCAAGGGAATTCCCAAAAGGAAACCGCAGACCAGAAAAATAAAGATATTGCCAATATTGGCTTTGTAAGCGTTGACAAGTTCTGAAGTACCAAAATTCTGATCGTCGTTGGCGATAAATAATTTAAGATATAAAGGCACAAAAGCAAATGAAATAACCCCAGCAACCAATGCCACAATAACAAAAACCGAGGCTATAAGAATAAACAATCCCATGTTATCATTCATATAGTCGTCCAAAAGCGTTGGACTGCCAGATAAACCCCCAAAAATTAGGTTAGTGTAAAATTTAGTAAAGAAATACATCATCACCATCATAATGATCAAAAAGATGCCATTAATAATGAGATAATGTTTGAAAAAATGTTTTCCATAAAGTTTTAGGAACGTGAATGTATCCTGGAAAAATTCACTAAATCCTCTCGATTTATATAGTTGCATACGCTTTATTGCTGTTTAGCTAGTCCCGAAAGTTGGGAATCTGTTAGGTTAAATTCAATGTATTTTTGTTCTGCAAATATTCCGACATTAATTTTCTATTTATAATAAAAGGATAAATCAAATAATAAAAGGAAATAATGCTCAATGTCAATAAAATAATCCCAACTGCAACCCAATTGGGCATGGTGTTGGAATATCTTGTGACATAACCTTCCAAGAATCCAGCAGCAAAAGTAAAAGGGAAGGTGCTAATGAGTATTTTGACGCCATTTTTCATTCCGGTTTTAAAGGAGGCCATTCGTGAAAAGGTTTTTGGGAAAAGAATGCTGGCTCCCAAAATCAATCCGGCGGCACCCTCTATTGCAATGGCAAATATTTCCATACTTCCATGGATCCAAATGCCTCGCACACTTTCCCAAAGTACACCTTCCTTATGAAAAAAATACTGAAAGGCTCCCACCATTATACCATTATACAAAAGAGAGAGACCTGTTCCGAAGCCTCCAAAAACGCCTAGAATGAACGTCCTTATGCCCACATATAGATTATTCAATGTAATACCAATAAAACTTCCCCAATTGCTTCCGCTTTTATATACAGCAATCGGGTCGCCATTCTCGATGTTTTCCAAAGTCATATTGACATATTGGTCGCCAAGAATCAAACGCACAAAGGTATCGTCAAAAGCCGCTGAAAGGGCACCAATGCCCATGAAACTCAAAAAAATTATAAAAGAATACAAGACATAACGGCGATATTCGTAAACAATCATAGGAACTTCCACTTTCCAGAAATGCACAAACCTGTTGGTATCCTCTCGTTTGGTCTTGTAAATTTTCTGAAACGCTTTTGCGGCCAGATTGTTTAAATAAAGAATTGTTTTACTTTTGGGATAATAAGTTTGGGCGTAAGCCAAGTCATTTACCAAATGGATATAAAGTGATGCCAATTCATCAGGGTTTTTAAGTTGTTTCCCAAAAATGGCAGTTTCAAAATGGAGCCATTTTTCTTTATTTTGTTTGATAAAAGCGACTTCTCTCATAGAGTTTCAAAAATAAAAGAATAATATGAAATTTAGCATCTATAATCACTTATTTTGCAACCAGAAAAGCAAATCCAATCACGATGTTTCGGAAGTCAATCGTTAATCAACAATCTACGTGACAGAGTTACAAATAAATACCACTCAAAACGTCAACATTAATTTTACGGCTGCCAGT